>JBLHIB010000132.1:0-8369 GCA_047615865.1 Gammaproteobacteria bacterium | reverse complement strand
CCGATATGGTTGTTCAAGACATCATGCACTCGATGATGGTCATCAATCCGAGTGTAGAAGTTTACCTGCTGGATGATGCAGGAGCTATTCTCACATATGTTGCTCCTAAAAAGGTGGTCAAATTGGACAAGGTAGATCTTGCTCCAATCAAGAGTTTCATCACCGAATTCAGTGGCGAACTCATTTTGGGCGACGATCCAAGAAATCCGGGAGAGTACAAGATTTTCTCAGCGGCACGAATGATCAGAAACGGCGAAGAAAATGGATATGTATACATAGTACTAGCCAGTCAGGAATATCATTCTGTAGCCGACACCATGTTTGGTTCGTATATATTGAAACTGACTAGCAAGAGCTTTTTAGTCATTCTAGCGATCGCGACTTTATTCGGTCTGCTTATGATCTGGCTTATAACTGGCCAGTTGAGAAAGATCATTGCTACGATTGGAAAGTTCAAGGACGGCGATTACACATCACGTATTCCAGTACGTCGGGACGAACTTTCAGATGTGTCATCGACATTCAATGAGATGGCCGATACGATTCAACTGCAAATTGAAGAATTGGAAGGAGTCGATAAATTGCGCCAAGAGCTTGTCGCGAACATCAGCCATGATTTGCGGACCCCCATCTCCTCAATTCAAGGATTTTGTGAATTGCTCACGCTGCGGGAAGAAACGATAACCAAGGAAGAACGCCAGGAATATCTTGGGATAATAAATAAGAATGTCATTCGACTCAAAAAGTTGGTCAACGACTTGTTTGAACTTTCGAAATTGGAAGCAGGCGCTGTCTCGCTGAATTTTGAACCTTTGAACACTGCCGAGCTCATTCATGACGTTTCTGATAAATATCGAGTTCTTGCTCAAGAAAAAGGGATCAGTTTGAATACAATTTATGCAAAGAATTTGCCCTTGGCCAAAGCTGACATTGCACTCATAGATAGGGTCTTGCAAAACTTGATTGACAACAGCCTGAAATTTTGCAATAAAGGAGACACAATCACCATAGAGATTGATCAGGAAACGCCTAGTAACTTGAGGGTTCAAGTCGCCGACAGTGGTGAAGGCATCTCGGAAAAAGACCTGCCCTTCATCTTCGACAGGTATTACAAAGGCAGCGATAACGAAGCCAAGAATGGCACTGGATTGGGACTTGCAATCTCAAGAAAAATCATTGAATTGCATGGATCAGTCATTCATGTGAAAAGTAAATTGAATGTAGGAACAAAGTTTACCTTTTCTTTGCCGGTCCTTACTTAACAACATACATTCAAATAAGAAACTAATTTTTCAACCAATCGATACAATATGAAGCTTAGAATTTTACTCATTTTATCCATTGCACTCACGACGTCACAGCACTCGTTTGGGCAAATCATCAACGAAATCAACGCAAGTTCAGGTCAAGTTGAGATTTATAACAACACTGATAGCGAGTTAGACGTATCGTCATACTTCTTGTGCAATTTCCCAAGCTACGCTCAGCTTTCTTCTCTAGATTTAGATTGCGGTTCATTGATCATACCTGCTGGTGACTTTGTTGTAGTAAGTGGATTCAATATCCTTGGAAACGATGGCGAATGTGGATTATACACCGTGCCTAGTTATGGCGATTCGAACGCAATAATCTCATACGTGGAATGGGGATCTACAGGCCACTTCCGTTCATCCACTGCTGTGGGCGCAGGAATATGGACTACTGGATGGTTTGTAGACTCGCCTATGGTCGGCAATTGGATAGCTCTTGATGGCAATGGTGTCGAGGTTGACAATTGGATCAATGTATCTGAGACTACAGAATGTGCTGCAAATGTTGTTGTCGCTGCAGTATGTGAAGGTGGAATAGTTTCTACTACGGATGGCGTGACTGCTGTTTCAGTATGCAGTATGGATGATGACGAAGATATTTTAGAGTTCTTCACGACTTCAGAATCTGAAGAAAGCTTCCAATACATCATTACAGATGAAGACAACGTAATTCTCGGTCTGCCTGGTGATTCAAATGACTTCAACGAAGCTCCAGCTGGAGTTTGCCGAGTATGGGGACTTTCATACGCGGGCGTCTTAGCTCTGCAACCTGGAGACGACATGGACGACGTTGTTCCTTCTGACGATTGTTGGTCAATGAGCGAAAACTTCATTGAAGTTACTCGTACCGTTGTGGATGGCGGTGATGTGTTCCTCTCAGACGAGAGCACGCTTGCCTACGCTTGTTTTGGAGATGATGACACGATCTATTCCTTCATCAATAATTCTACTTCTGATGCCAACTACGTATATGTTGTTGTCGAGAGCGGAATCATTTTGGAAGTCATTGTTGGCAACAGCAATAACTTTGGATTCATGGCGGAAGCAACTTGCAGCATCTACGGTATTTCTTACACTGGCGATTTCCTCTTGGGCAATGGCATGAGTCTATTTGACAACGACGCAAGTACTGGATGTTTCGATATTTCAGACACATTTGCTACAGTAATCACTCATTCCCCTGAAGGTGGAATGGTTGCGGCCAACGGAATGGATACGACCTATGTATGCACAGGGCAAGTTGTAGACTTCACTTCAACTTCGGAGTCAATTCTTGCTTATGCTTATGCAATTACCAATACAGACAACGAATTGCTTGCCGTGTCGAATGATGATTCATTTGACTTCGCTATGATGGATGGTGGCACTTATTATGTGTATGGCTTGAGCTATGCAAACATGATCACTCTTGTAGACAACGAGTTTATCTTCGATACTGACGCCTCTGATCAATGTTTTGATTGGTCGGCTCAATTTGCCGTTGTAATCCTTGAAGAAGTTGAAGGTGGATTGGCTCTTTTGTCAAATGAAGACATCATGATCGAGCTTTGCTCTTTAGATGAGGACGAGGACATCGTAACGTTCCAGACTACTTCTTCTTCTGATGCCAATTACAACTATATCATTACCGATCCTGATGGCAATGTACTTGGATTACCTGCAGCTAATAGCAATGACTTCAACGAAGCTCCTGCTGGGACCTGTTATATCTATGGTTTCTCATATGTTGGTGATCTAGTGATTGAAGTCGGACAAAACATCTTTGCCGATATGATTTCAGATGGTTGTGGCATGTTATCTGAGAACTTCATCACTGTTGTGCGCCACGTTGTTACCGGCGGTGCAGTTGAAACTACGGATGGTGAGACTACAATAAACATCGTAATTGATGGTACAGCTGACGTTATTTCATTCGCAACCGATTCTGATTCAGATGAGGACTACACTTATATAGTAACCGATGACGCTGAGAATATTCTTGCCGTTTTGGGCGACAATTCAAATGATTTCGATCCTGCAGGTGCTGGTGAGTGTCACTTGTATGGAGTAAGCCACTGGGGAGATCTTACAGCTGAGGTTGGAACTTCGATCGATGACATTTCTGCTGAAGGATGCTTTGAGCTTTCTAGCAACTTCGTAACTGTTATTCGTGAAGTTTTTGACAACGTTGAGAGCCTATCGGCAAATGAAATTTCGCTTTACCCGAATCCTGCATCCGACTTCATTACATTGAACACAAGCGAGCTCACAAACGCTTCATGGTCTGTAATTGATCAAACAGGACGCGTAGTTCTCACCGGACTCGTGAATTCATCAACTGAGACAATTTCCCTAAGCCAATTGGCAAAAGGAGTGTACTCTATTCAACTAGTGCACAACAATCAAAAGAACATCTCAACTTTCGTCATCAACTAAGAATCAAGTCTTAGTTTAAGTCGATCGGGGATTTCTACCTGATTTAGAATACAATTATAAACGTCCGAGTCTTCCATGGCTCGGACGTTTTTGTTTTCATACTATCGGAAACCCTTGTACTCCAATACATTTGATCCCTTGATTGATTTTACCCCCATTTGGTCCTCAACAGCCGAATTCCGTTATCTTTAGCGGCTCAAACTTGCAAGTATGAATTGGAAAATCTTTGCCGCTGCTTTTGCACTGGCTATCACTTCGAGCTTTCAGAGCTCAGCGCAAACGGAATGGGTTGTGGGTAACACGACACTTCTCGAGTATGATCTAGTAATCGACGCCAATCTTCCGTGGGAGATTCTTTGGGGACCAGACGACCATATATGGGCTACAATGCGATCGGGAAAAGTACTTCGTATTGATCCTACTTCAGGAAGCTATACAGAAGTTCTGAATATCTCAGTAACAGGAGCTGGTTCATCGGAGCCAGGTATGTTGGGTATGGCAATGCATCCTGATTGGGAGAACAATCCTACCGTTTTTATCGTTTACACATCTGGCAGTGTAGGTTCGGGTTCTGAAGTCCTCAGCGCTTGGGAATGGGATGGAACTTCTTTGGTTAATGAAGTGCAGCTCATTGACAATATTAATCTTGCCTGGATCCATAACGGCTCTAGATTGATCATTACTCCTGACGACAAGATAATGATGTCTACAGGTGACACCGGTGATAATGGTGCATCTTCTCAAAACATGAATTCTCTTAGCGGAAAGATGCTTCGTATCAATTTGGATGGAACAATTCCTGCCGACAACCCAGATCCGTCAAGCTATGTATGGAGCTTTGGTCACCGTAACTCCCAGGGATTGTGTGTAGGTCCAAACGATATAATTTATAGCTCGGAGCACGGGCAGTCAAACTCTGATGAGTTCAATATCATTGAGCCTAACCGCAATTACGGATGGCCAAATGTTCAAGGAGCCTGCAACACTGGAGCTGAGATGGCCTATTGTGCAGACAACGACGTAATGGAGCCTTTGATGGAGTGGTCACCTTGCCCTGCTGTAAATGGTATTGAGTATTACAACCACGTTGCTATTCCTGAATGGCAGAATTCAGTATTGATGTCGGTTCTTGGCGGACTAGGCGGACAATACGAACGTCTTTCGGTACTTCACATGAGCGCCGACGGAACAGAAATTGAAAGTGAAGACCAATTCTTCTCTTCTTTCAACCAGCGAATCAGAGACATTTGTGTTAACCCAACTACTGGTGCTGTATACGTTGCATTCAACGGTACTTCTTACCCAGGATCAGGACCAAACATCATTAAGGAGTTCGTGAACCAGGATTACGTAACTAGTTTGGGCGAGGAGCTTTCGATTCCTGAGCAGACTATCCAAGTGTATCCAAATCCTGTTGATAGCGATGCTACTATCGAGTTTTCTGATGCCTTCAATGGTGTTTCTTACGAAATCCATAGCTACGACGGTAAAATAGTTCACAAGGAGATTCTTGATGGATCTAAAGTGACTATCTCATCTGATGATTTTGCTTCAGGTCAGTACTTCGTAAAAGCTACTTCTCACTTGGGAACTGTTACACGTTCATTCATCGTCAAATAAGCATTTGCCTTTATGGCGGAAAAAAAAATCAAAGCCTTTTTAAGTAAAGCAGCTCTAACTATTCTGAGCTGCTTTACTTTTACAAGTCTTTTTGCCCAGCAGCCTAGCGAACGTAAAATCAGTGGTAAACTGCTGGATGCCGTGAGCGAACTCCCAATTGTTGGAGCTACTTTTATAGTAGGCCAAACATACGTGTGCGTAACAGACAGACAAGGAAACTTCCAATTTGAAGGAACACACCAACCTTGCAAAGCACAGATCGAGCATGTCAATTATGCGGCGGTATATACATTTGCCGAAGGCCAACATTCCGGCTTTGTTATTCACCTACTTCCTGTGACCAATTACCTTGGTTATAGCTATGTGGAAGGCATGGGTACCAAGAGCAGACAACTGGAAGCCATAGGTAGTATTGCGATTCTGGACAATGGCCAACTTGATGCTGGAGATGGTTCATCGCTGCGACAAGGGCTTGAGCAAGTTCCTGGCGTACGATTTGAAGAAAGAGGAAATGGTGGTAGCCGACGGTTAAACATCCGTGGAAGTTCATACCGCTCCCCTTTTGCCGTGCGCAATATCAAACTTTACTTGGACGGCATTCCATTGACAAGTCCGGATGGCACCTCCCCTATCGAATTGATCGAAATGGGCGACATGGCCTCGGCAGAGATCATCAAAGGTCCTGCAGGCAGTCTGTATGGATCAGGAAACGGAGGAGTCTTACTCTTCAAGCCCAAGCGAAGCGAGCGTGACAGTCTGGGAGGATATGTTGGTCAGAAGACAACCCTAGGTAGTTTCGGCTACCTCAAAACGACCTTGTACGGTGGCAATCGCGGACCAAAGACTTCTATCAGAGCTTCGGTTGTGCGTCAGCAAACAGATGGCTACCGTGCGCAAGAAGCCAACGATAAAACACAGATTTCGGTGTTCGGTCAGTTTACTCCTGGCGAGCGTTTGAATTACAAGATTGTGGCCATGCACTATGAGGGATACTGGGAGCTTCCCGGTGGACTGAAACAAACGCAATGGGATGAAGATCCTACTCAAGCTGTGGAGTTTAGTGAGAATGCCAATGCTAGCGTAAGTCGTAAGCGAGGTTTGTTTGGAGCAGTTCAGCAGGCTAAATTGGGAAAGCATTTGACGAATGAGACTTCGCTTTATCTGCATTGGACCAAGAAAATCAACCCCTACGGCACTACTCCATTCTTCAACGGTTATAAGGATGAGGCTGCAGAAGGTTTTGGCGCCCGAAGCGTGTTTCGATGGGAGAAGTATATAAAGAACAAATTTGATGTTTCGGCTTCCCTTGGAGGAGAATATCAGACAGATTTATGGAGCATCCGTGAGTCAGAAATTACAGACTTCGAAAAAGGAGATACCAAGTACTTCAATGATACACATAGCATCGCTTCATTGGCTTTTGGACAAGTTCGCGTCAAGTATACTCCTTGGGGAACTCGTATTGAACTGGGTGCAAGTGCTGGACAAACAGAGTATTTGAATACGGGTTGGTCTTACGGCGATGAAGCTCTTCCCTTGGATGTTGAGATTCGTACCGGATTTTTGTTCTTGCCGAGAATTGGTTTAAGTCAGTCTTTTGGTTCGAGAATAGTCATGCACGCCTCATTGAGCAAAGGAAATTCTACACCTACCCTATTCGACATGGTGAGCGTCGACACAGGACAATTTGACGTCAACCTCACTCCTGAAAATGGAACCAATACCGAACTTGGAATAAGAGGTTCATGGTGGGAAGGAAGACTGTACGCAGATATCAGTGCTTACCGCATGGATATAACCGAAGCAATAGTTCCCAAAGACGACATCAGCTTTCACAACGTAGGAGCTCTTCGTCAGCATGGATTTGAAGCACTTGTTCAAGTCACACCTTGGCAACGTGATCAAGGAATTTTTAGAGCCCTTTCTTACAGTGGATCCTACGGCAACCGAGATTTTCGCTTTGTGGATTACGAGGAAGACGGCGAGAATTTCAAAGACAAGTTGGTCCCTGGCGTTTCTCTAAATTCAGCTGCGCAAATGATCACCCTTGCCTTTGCATCCAACATCCAACTAAAACTGAGCCACTACTGGTATGACAAGAGTCCTTTGAATGATTCGAATAGCAGTTGGTCTGCGGCTTACCAGTTATTGCATTTATCGGCTCAATATGGCTTGTCGATTAAGAAGTTTGATTTTACGGTTTATGGCGGGGTTAATAATCTTACTGATACGAACTACTCCTCGTTCATGATGTTGAATGCTTTTGGTGGGAAGCATTATAATCCGGCACCGAGGAGGCATTATCATGGTGGGTTGAAGGTTAATTATGGGTTTTAGGTCGGCTGACGCTCTGTGCATGGTGTCGTCTATCCCGCAGGGTACTATGCACTGACCCGGAACGAAGTGGAGAGCACGACCGGAGGAAGTAACGAAGCGAGACTACAACTAAGCGAAGCGATCTCACGAATACCCCCAAAAAAATAATTAGCATGAGTAAAATCCGGTACCGACGAACAGAAATAAGCGAAGCGAAATCACGGACATCCGTAAAATATAGCGAATGTGATTAAACCGAAGATGGGGCACCATATTGCGCAGGTTCGGAGCTTCGTTTGCCTAAGTGCGGTGGATTGAGAGGTGGTCACCGAGCTCTTGTTGAAGTGCGCAGTCCGTTCCTTTATTTAGAGGCAGATCTAACTACTCGATTGTGATGATTCTTTCACCTTTCTGTTTCCGTTCTTGATAGAAACATTTCCTAATTCCAATGAAAACAAAAACCATAACCGTATAAACTAAAAAGAAAGGCAGAATAGTGTCTTTTAAGCCCAAAACAAGCATCGCTCCAATAATAAGCAGTTGGAAACCCAAACCAAAGGTAGAAACTCCTGTCATCAACCAATTTGGCAATACTGTCCCTTTATCTGCATTACTATCTAGGGCATAAATGGTTTTATCAAAAGCACCATAAAGCAGTTTATACAAACCAAAAAGAATATTCACATGCTTTTGTTTCTCGCCATCTAA
>JBLHIB010000131.1:0-8525 GCA_047615865.1 Gammaproteobacteria bacterium | reverse complement strand
TTTGCAGCGATCAACACTATATCAAGCCCAAATGCGAAGCAAATTGCATGATTTACAATATTTCTAATTGCCTAGCGTGTAGTAGATGGACTCTCAATCTATTATCTTCGCGCACTAGTTATGACCAAGACTCTTACACTCTATTTTACGTTTCTCCTTATGATGGCCATTCTTTTGGTCAATTGCCGAAAGGAGAACCTGCTTACCGATTCTTCGGCCAAGCTTGAATTTTCTGTTGACACCGTCCTTTTTGACACTGTTTTTACTTCTATTGGGAGCACGACTTTCTTGCTCAAAGCGTACAACCCTCACAATCAAGAAATCGAAGTGTCAAAGATTCAGATTGAACAGGGCAGCGGCTCATCGTATCGAATAAATGTAGATGGTATTGACGGCTTCTCACATAATGACGTGTCTATTCTCCCCAACGACAGCATATTTATTTTTGTTGAGGTCACTATCGATCCTGCGAATCTCGACTTGCCTTTCATCGTTGAGGATAACATAGTCTTTCAAACCAATGGCAATGAGCAGAAGGTGAATCTCACAGCTTGGGGTCAAGATGCTTATTTTCATGGAGGTCTTGAAAATATTACTGTGCTGGAGAGCAATGCTGAATGGAACAATGATAAGCCCCATGTCATCTATGGTATCGTAGCCGTAGATTCTGCTGAATGTCTTTTAATCAATGCTGGCACACAAGTTTATTGCCATGACGGGTCCGGCTTGTATATCTATAAGGGATGTCTGCGTGTTGAAGGTGAATTGAACAATGAAGTTGTCTTTCAAGGTGACCGACTTGAACCCTTTTATGAAGACTTATCGGGACAATGGGGGATAGAAATTGACTTTGAGTATGAGACGCAATTTGGACTTGAGACCGCAACGATTACTAGAGGCGGAATTTGGTTTTATGAATGTCTGGAAAGCAGTTTGGAATATGCCGTTCTTAAGAATGGTATTATTGGTTTGCAGGTAGATACTTCTGGAGTTGCGGCTGGCGAGTATGCGGTAACAATCAACAATTCGATCATCAAGAATATGTCGGCGGTTGGACTGTATGGCGTTGGAGGATCCGTTTACGGTGAAAATGATTTGATAGCCAACTGCGGACAAAGCTGCATGTCACTCGCAGTAGGAGGTAAGTATTATTTCAATCAAACAACCATCGCGAATTACTGGAATGAAAGCAATAGACAAGCGCCGGCTTTTGCTCTTACCAATTATTATGAAGATTTGAATGGAAATCTTCAGATTAGAAGCGTAGATGCGAATTTTAAAAATTGTATTCTCTACGGCAACAATGCCGATCTCAACGAGTTCAGTGAGTTTCTGATTGATCTTGAGAATGAAGAGAGTCAACAGTTTGTATTCACCAATTGCTTTGTTGACACTGAACGTGATGTTTCAGATGACGGAGAGCATTTCTTCAATCTTTCCAATAACCCCAGTGAACCACCTTTCGATAACCCTTTTGACGCAGATTTTGATCTGCCCAGTTCGATAAACTCTAATCTGACTTCTTCACAAATTGGAGGTATAGGTGAAGACATCGAAGGTTGGACTCGAAATTCTCCTACTGCATTTGGTTGTTACGAAGCAAATGGTGAATAACCGTTAGTTTTCCCCGCCTTAACGTCAAAATTATATTTGCTTTGTGCTTTTTTAAGTCCTTCCACATCAGGGGGTTAATAACCATGTGCGGCGTATTATTAGGTGTTGTGAAAAAAATAGTTCCTTGCAATGGAACCTGCGGCAGGTTTAGTCGTTAAACATACCAACATTCTAACACCCTGACAATGCTCAATCAAATGGTATCACCTATCAAACGAAACTTCCTTTCTGTACTTGCAGTTAGCGCGATGGTCTTTAGTCTTGCTTCATGCACTGATTCAAGCACCAATGCCAATGAAGCCGCCGAATTGCTTACTGATTCTATTCCTCAAATAGAAGGTCATGGAGATGGTGGTCTTAGTGGATCAGTTGTCAAATACAAAGGAGAAATATTTAGTATTCCTTCACCAATTCAAACGGCTCTCCTTATTCGGGAGTCTGAGATTCCTTACAATGAATTCTTACTGAATCCTGCTTCTAGTTATCAAAACTACGTCAATCAGTTTCAGAAAGCGATGAACATGGGTGTGTATGGTGCCGATTTGGCCTATTTGTCAAATTTCGACAACACAGCAATGAGCATTGAGTACTTTACAATTGTAGAGCGCTTGGCTGATGATTTGGGTATAAAGAATAACATCAATCCCACGATAATTTCACGATTCCATGCGAGCAGTGAGATTCGAGATTCTTTGTATGTCCTCAATGCTGAGTTGTATCGAGAAGTAAACCAATACCTCAAAGACAACGAAAGAAACGAAGCAGCAAGTCTGATTCTTGCCGGTGGATGGATAGAAGCCTTGCATATTGCATTGGATGTTGCGCAAAGTAATTCAGACATCAGACTTAGAATTGGTGAACAACGATCGGCCTTGACTAGTCTAGTAGCTTTGTTGAGTAAATACGATGATTCACAAGTAAATCAAGTCAGAAAGGGTCTTACAGATGTATTGAGAATTTATGATTCGATGGAGTATTCATATGTTTTCGAAGAACCAATTACAGACGAGGACGAAAAGACAACTTACTTCAATTGTAAAAGTAGCGTGGACGTTACCAATGATCACGTCGACCAGATCAAAGTCAAACTATCAGAAATTAGAACCATTATCATAAGCTAAGCATGAAAGCAATCAAAATAACATTCATAGCCCTATTCGCAGCAATAGGATTATCAGTAAATGCTCAGTGTGATAGCATCGCTAATTGGTGCGGACATAACATGCCGGACGAGTATATCTCTGATGGGCAGATGTATAGAGCTTTGCTTTACCATGACCAAGTTGCAGAATTTCAAATGACCATGTTTGGAGCAAGTACATACCGAATCGCCGCCTGCAGCGGAACAGAGGATGGTAACTTGAAGTTTAGAATCTATGATGAGGAGAAAAATGAACTCTTTAGTAATGCCGATCATCTGAATGCCCCTTATTGGGACTTTGTAGTTGGCTCTACTGTGAATTGTACCATCGAAGCTCAGCTCGATTACAAGAAAAGAGAATCAGGTTGTGCGGTCCTTTTAGTCGGCTTTAAACAATAGTCCTATTCCTACTCATTCAGCAGAACGATTACTGCAGGAGGTTCTGCAATTTTGACGCAAACTTGCCCCCCCCAGAAGATTTTAAACCACCCTAAATGAGTGCCGGTATATTAAAAGCTCTTATGCAACTTTTCGCCATCATTGCCCGAGGCGGTGAAGGTGAAAATGATTCGGAATCTGGACGAAATATCGTCGCGATGTTCCTGCGTCAGCAGCTTAATAAAGACCTAGTACTCACGTATCTCGATGTTTATGACGAGCTGCTAGCTCAGAATCAAAGCAAGAGAAAAGATGGAAAGCAAGGGACTAGAAAAAGAACGTCTCTGTCTTCTGTCAAAGTCCTGAGAATTTGTACAAGGATCAACGAAGAGCTAGCGCAAAAAGAGAAGATCTTTGTTCTCATGAGGCTCTTGGAGTTCATTAGCGCCTTTCCAGATACCAATGACCAGGAATGGGAGTTTGTTGAAACTGTAGCTGACACCTTCAATGTTGAGCGCAATACCTATGAACAATTAGTCCAACTTGTTTCTGCAACAGAAGATGAGTTGATGGATCACTCTGAATTTCTTTTTGTTTCGAGCGAAGAACGCCCTGAATCACTGAAAGAAGCTCACTACATCCAAAAAGATGGTTTGCTCGGTAAATTTATCTTTTACCGATTGGAAAATGAAAATATGTTCCTCGTTCGCTATTTCGGCAATGAGGACTTGCTCTTAAATGGTCAAGCTCTAGGAGTAAGCAGAAGCTATGTCTTTCTGCAAGGATCGTCAATTAGAGGCTCAAAAATCAGCCCAATCTATTACAGCGATGTCATCCACCGTTTTCTCGATGAATCGGACAGTATGAACGTCGTCTTCCGAGCGGAGAATGTCTCGTATTACTTTAAAAGAAACAACAAACAAGCATTACACCAACTCAATCTTTTTGAAGAGTCGGGCTCGCTCATTGGAATTATGGGTGCCAGTGGTTCTGGTAAGTCAACTTTGTTGAACGTACTGAACGGCAATTACACACCAACTTTTGGAAAAGTAACGATTAATGGTATCGATATCCACCATGAATCCAACGAAATAGAAGGCGTAATTGGATATGTAGCTCAAGACGACCTGCTTATCGAAGAACTTAGTGTCTTTGAAAACCTCTTCTACAATGCCAAACTCTGTTTCGGTAAAAAGGCAGATGAGGAAATTGCAGAGATGGTGAATGAAACACTCATGCAGCTTGGCCTTTTTGACGCTCGCGAACTTAAAGTTGGCTCGCCTATGGAGAAGACTATCTCTGGCGGACAAAGAAAACGATTGAATATTGCTCTTGAACTTATTCGTGAGCCCGCTGTTCTGTTTGTTGATGAGCCTACTTCCGGCTTGTCGAGTCGTGACTCAGAAAATATTATGGATTTACTCAAAGAGCTCACCCTTAAGGGCAAGTTGATCTTTGTTGTAATACACCAGCCTTCGTCGGATATTTTTAAAATGTTTGACAAGCTTTTTATTCTTGATCAAGGAGGATATCCAATTTATTATGGCAATCCAGTAGAGAGTATTATCTACTTCAAGAAATTGGTCAACCATGTCAACGTTACAGAAAGTGAATGCCCCCGATGTGGTAATGTCAATCCCGAACAAATCTTTAATATCATCGAATCCAAAGTGGTTGATGAATATGGTAATGTAACCGAACATAGAAAAATATCTCCGAGAGAGTGGAACAATTTCTTTAACGTGATCATCGGTAATCACATTAAAATACGCGATCGTAAGCGAGAAACACCAACCACTTCTTTCAGTATTCCAAATAAGCTTAAACAGTTGCATGTCTTCCTGACGCGAGACGCTTTGAGTAAAATTGCGAATCAGCAATACATGATCATCAACTCACTTGAGGCGCCTTTACTGGCCTTTGTGTTGTCCTTTTTTATCAAGTACTACAAAATAGGAGAGGAGGCTACGGCGAGCTATATTTTTAGGGAAAGTGAAAATATTCCTCAGTTCCTTTTTATCTCGGTAATTGTATCTCTTTTTCTGGGATTGACCGTAAGCGCCGAGGAAATTATTCGCGATCAAAAGATATTGAAACGAGAGAAGTTCTTGAATTTGAGCAAGGGCAGTTACCTAAGCTCCAAGATTGGAATTATGTTCCTTATTTCGGCTATACAGTCTTTTACGTATGTGCTTGTGGGAAATACTATTCTTGAAATTCAAGACATGCTCCTGCCGTTTTGGTTCGTTCTTTTTACCACTTCCTGTTTTGCCAATCTGCTTGGATTAAACATATCCGCGAGCTTCAATTCGGCAAAAGTGATTTATATCTTGATCCCTATCCTCATTATTCCACAGCTCTTGTTTTCAGGTGTGATTGTGAAATTTGACAAACTTTATCCCCTGTTCTCCTCTGAAAGTAGTGTTCCATGGATTGGCAATATTATGGCAAGCCGCTGGGCATACGAAGCTATGGCCGTGTTCCAATACAAGAACAACGATCATATCAAGCAGTTGTTTGCTTTTGATATGAAAATTGAACGCTATAAATGGAAAAAGGACTACTGGATCAAAGATATTAGAAGTAAAACTATCGAGTGCCAATCCCTTTTGAAGTCTGGAAAAGATCAAGATAGACTCGATTTCAATCTGTTGTTGATTAGGAATGAATTCACAAAGGAGCAAAAGGAATTTTCTAATTTCATCCTTCCGCAATTCGACGAGCTCTATCCTGCAAAAGTCACCAATGAGATCCTTGAGAATGTTAAAACTAGCCTGGATCAACTCAATGAATTCTACAAAAAAGGATACAACAAAGAGTTCAATGCCAAGGATGATGTAATTGAGTCGGTATCAAATACACCGGATAAAAAAGCGATCTACCTGAAGATTAGGGATGAAAACTTCAATGAAAGTCTTTCTGATTTTGTGACCAACGAAAATGAACTGGAAAAAATTGTTGAATATGATGGCGAACTGGTACAGAAAAGCGATCCTGTTTATCTGACTCCAATTCATAAATCATTTCTAAAAGCCCATTTTTACGCTCCTTCGAAGAATTTTTTCGGCAAACAAATCACTACTTTCTCTGCCAATATGTTAGTTATTTGGGTCATGACCTTCCTCATGATGGTGACTCTCTTTTTCGATGGTCTTCGTCGATTAATCGACCTGTTGACTGTTGGTGCCGAACGCCTGGCAAAGTTGCTCAAGATTAGAGTAAAGTTTAGCTATTCTGAGTAATCTCCTCCAATATTCTATCCATCGCAAGCCACATTAAATAAGTTTAGGTTCTGCAGTTTATCTAGGTGTAGATGTTTTTAGTCGCAGGCAAATTTTTGGCTCTAGTCCAAGAATTATCTGGTCTTTTAAGTGATGATCAATTTGACAATAGAAGGTTTTTAGGCCTGTATTTCTTCGAGCCGTTGACAAATGCTGTGCAGTGTGATATCGGCACAATGGTTATAATTATTGGGCCTTTGGCAAATACTATTCCGACTGAGTATTTGCATTTATTGCAAAGAATCCAAAGCACAAAAAAGCCGACTATCTTAAGAGAGTCGGCTCCAAATATAGTGATGAACAGATTTAAATCTCTTCTACCTCAATCATTTTGAAGGGAATGTTGATGATGGCCTCATAGTCTTCGCCGGCTTCCAACATGTCTTCATCATCTTCTTCGTAGTACCAGTTTATTGTAATGGTCTTGTTGATTGCCTCAAGTTTCTTGAATAGATCCAAGATACATTTAGAAGAACTCGTATTGAAGTATTCCAATTGAATATTTACATTACTCGAGTCATTCGGCTGCTGTGCATAGCTTTCAATCCAGTCAATAAGTGGCTTGTAAAACTCAATTGAGTTCTCAGGAATAGATCTTCCTTTGATTTCTAATAGACCTTCACTGGAAATGAAATTTACAGTAGGTGTTTTCGGTGATCCTTGTATTCTAATGTCTTCCATGTGTCAGTAATTAACTTTTACGTTGAGACTGAAAAAATTATTCATATTGTCTAATGGAGCAAAGCCATATTCAAGCTTCTCTCCCGATTTACGTGCAATTTCAATAAGCCCTAAGCTCCCTCCTCCTTTCGCGGTCATTTCACCATTGCCCAAAACTTTGCTGTACAATTCTTTCAAACCTTCGCGATCGAGGTTGTTTATCTGTTCAAGCTTCTTTTGAAGTGTTGAAACGATTTCTTTGGCTATGAAGTTTCCTGTCATAACCGAAAATCCTTCGTCATCTTCTGCAACCATGATCATGCCAGCAGGAAACTCTGTCGCTGAGTCCATGTCGCTGTTTCTAATTTGATTGTGATGATACAGATTTTGCAGACACTCCACGAGTATATTAAATACTTTTTTCCTAATTTTTAAGTTAGTATCTGATCGAGTTATTTTTTCTTCGACGATGTGAAGAATAGAATTGATCAAATCTGGAGTCAATTCTCCCTTGAATAAAAGCATTACATTGTTCCGTTCGAGACCGTCGTATATATTGAATATGTCAAATTCTTCTTTCAAACTCTTTATTTGTGCAGTTAATAAGAAGGCCTTAAAGTAATGCCCTTCTCCAAAAATTCTTTTAGCGTTTCAGCTGCGCCATAGAATGGCTAGTGTCTTATGCCAACTTTTTCATTAGTATTACAACTGGTAGTTAGAAAAATGTAGTTCAGTTTATTAAGTTGCAGCCAAAGTTAAAAATCAATTTCTAATATTGCCTATTGAAAGTTGTAGGAAAATTCTTTAATCAATGTCAATAAAATCTCCCGCTAAATCTTGGTTTGAATCGTGGTTCGATTCTCCTTACTATCATTTGCTCTATTCCAATCGTGATGATAATGAGGCAGATGCGTTTTTAGGCCGACTATTATCCGAAATTTCGGCTGGTCCGAAAAGTGATGTATTGGATTTGGCATGCGGCGCTGGACGACATGCCCGTGTTATGTCAAAATTGGGGCATAATGTTACTGGCTTGGATTTGTCGGTGGAAAGTATCGCGAAAGCGAAATCAATTTCTAATACGGAAGAGTATCTAGTAGGAGATATGCGCACCTTTAATTTAGGTCAAAGCTTTGATTGTATTTTCAATCTGTTTACCAGTTTTGGTTACTTTGAAGATATAAATGACAATTTGAAGGTGCTAAAACGCATCAATGAGCACTTGGATGATGACGGAACATTTGTTCTCGACTACTTCAATTCTGTTAATGTACTGGCCAAGTTATTACCGTATGAGGAAAAGGAGATGAACAATGTGCATTTTTCCATTTCTAAAGACGTGCGAAATGGTCATATTTGCAAGGGAATTAAGATAATTGATGGTGAAGTTGAGCAATCGTTTGAAGAACGTGTTCAGTTATTTCACTTTGAGGATTTTAGAACAATGCTAG
>JBLHIB010000130.1:0-8595 GCA_047615865.1 Gammaproteobacteria bacterium | reverse complement strand
CCCACACCCCCTTTCTTGTTATTCTTGTTAAGTCTTATTTACAAAGTAGATGAAGACGATACAACAACTTGCGCGCGAAAAAATAATTATCCTTGATGGTGCCATGGGCACGATGATTCAGCAACATAACTTCTCGGAAGACGATTTTCGACCAGAAGAGCTAAAGAATCATGGACAACCTTTAAAAGGGAACAACGACTTGCTTTCTGTGAGTCAGCCAATGGCAATTCTAAATATCCACCGCAGCTATTTAGAAGCGGGAGCCGATATCATTGAGACCAACACATTCAACAGTACCGCTATTTCTCAAGCCGACTATGGTTTAGAAGAGTGGGTATTTCGGGTCAACCAAGAGTCGGCAGAGTTGGCCATGCAGGCTTGTGCCGAATTCAGTACTCCAGATCATCCTCGATTTGTAGCTGGATCCATAGGCCCCACCAATAAAACAACCTCAATGTCTCCCGACGTCAACAATCCAGGTTTTCGGGCTGTGACTTTTGACGACTTGGTAAAGACTTACACTGAGCAAGTACTTGGATTAATTGCTGGTGGCGTGGATGTCTTTTTAGTTGAAACAGTCTTTGACACTCTTAACGCAAAGGCAGCGCTTTTTGCGATCAATCAGGTGAATCAAAACACTACAAAGCACTACCCAGTTATGCTCTCTGGTACAATCACGGATAGCTCTGGACGAACATTATCAGGTCAAACCACGCGTGCATTTCTAATCTCTGTGCAACAAGCGAATCTATTTTCGATCGGTTTGAACTGTGCATTGGGAGCAAAACAATTGGTACCCTACTTGGATGTCCTTTCGGAGCATGCTTCTTGTGCCGTGAGCGCTCACCCCAATGCTGGTCTGCCTGACGAGATGGGAGAATATACCGAAACGCCGGAATTGATGGCCATTCAGATCAAAGAATATCTTGACCGAAAAATGGTAAATATCGTTGGTGGATGCTGCGGAACTACGCCAGAGCACATTCAGGCGATCGCGGAATTGGCCAAACAGTATGAACCACGGGAATATGGAACTACAATAAGCGCTTAGAGAAAGATGGGAACCAACAATATAACATTAGAACTGTCTGGACTGGAGCCTTTGGTCGTGACAAAAGACTCCAATTTTGTGAATATTGGTGAGCGAACCAATGTTGCTGGATCACGGAAGTTTCTTCGATTGATTAAGGAGGAAAACTTTGATGAAGCGTTAAGTATTGCCTTAGAACAAGTTGAAGGCGGTGCACAAATTCTTGATGTAAATATGGATGACGGCATGCTCGACGCTAAAGAATCTATGGTCAAGTTTCTGAATTTGATTGCCTCGGAGCCTGATATTGCGCGTATTCCAATCATGATAGACTCTTCTAAATGGGAAGTTATCGAAGCAGGTTTGAAGGTTATCCAAGGCAAGTCTGTGGTTAACTCTATCAGTTTAAAGGAGGGAGAAAAGGAGTTTTTGCGACAAGCGCAAATGGTTCAGTTGTATGGCGCAGCGGTAATCGTAATGGCTTTTGACGAAAAAGGCCAAGCGGATTCCTATGAAAGACGAATTGATATTTGCGCTAGAGCTTATCGTATTCTCACAGAGGAAGCCAAGTTCGATCCACGCGATATTATATTCGACCCCAATATATTTCCAGTAGCGACAGGCATGTCCGAGCATAGGAAGAATGGCATAGACTTTTTCCGAGCTACGAAATGGATAAAAGAAAACCTTCCAGGAGCTCATATTAGCGGAGGTGTAAGCAATATATCATTCTCTTTTCGCGGCAACAATACTGTGCGCGAAGCAATGCACTCAGCATTTCTCTATCACGCTATAGCGGCCGGAATGGACATGGGGATAGTTAATCCGTCAATGTTAGAAGTCTATGACGATATTCCTTCGGACTTACTGAATTTGGTAGAAGACGTTCTACTTGATCGAACGGAGAACTCCACAGAGGCTTTATTGGACTACGCTGAAAACGTTAAATCCAAGTCGGTATCAGCCAAGAAAGATCAAGAATGGCGAAGTTTTCCAGTTGAAGCAAGACTGTCTCATGCATTGGTAAAAGGCATCGTAGAGTTCATTGTATCGGATACAGAAGAGGCTCGCCTTCAGTTCAACAGACCATTAGAAGTTATTGAAGGCCCTTTAATGGACGGCATGAATGTAGTTGGGGACTTATTCGGATCGGGTAAGATGTTCCTCCCTCAAGTAGTTAAAAGCGCCCGGGTAATGAAGAAATCGGTGGCGCATCTAACTCCGTTTATCGAAGACGAAAAAGATGGGGTACCTCAAACCAATGGAAAAATACTCATGGCTACTGTAAAAGGTGACGTACATGATATTGGAAAAAATATAGTAAGCGTTGTTCTGGCCTGCAACAATTTTGAAATCATCGACTTGGGTGTAATGGTTCCCATGGATACAATCTTGGAAAAGGCCGTTGAGTGCGACGTTGACATTATTGGATTGAGTGGTCTTATCACCCCAAGTCTTGAAGAAATGATTCATGTTGCCCGCGAAATGAAACGTCGCGGGATGAAGATCCCGCTTCTCATTGGCGGCGCCACCACTTCACGCGTTCATGCAGCTGTCAAAATAATCCCCGAATATCCATTGACAGTTCATGTAGCAGACGCCTCACGAGCTGTCACAGTGGCCAGTCAACTCACATCATCATCACGCACGGACTATCTCGAAAAAATAAAAACTGAATACAAGACAGTTCAAGAAATGTACTTGTCTCGTCGAACAGAAAAAGAGTATTTAACTCTTGACTTGGCGCAGAAGAACTCCATGAAACTGGATTGGGACTCTTATACTCCGACAATTCCGGCGCATCAAGGCGTTCAGTCATTCACGGACGTTCCGATTTCTATATTGCGAGAATACATTGACTGGACACCATTTTTCCAGACTTGGGAGATGCGTGGAAAATATCCGCAAATTTTTAATGATAAAATAATAGGTAAGGAAGCGGAGAATCTATTCAATGATGCGCAAAAGATGCTGAACAAGATCGAAGCAACTACAATAATTCGAAATTCAGGAGTAGTGGGCATCTTTAAAGCTCAAAGTGATGGAGATGATATATTGGTTGACGGCAGTGATGGAAAACCGCATAGGGTTATCACTCTACGGCAGCAGTTAAAGAAGGCAGCAGGAGCATCTAACATTGCTTTGTCTGATTTTATTGCGCCAATTGACAGCAAAAAACAAGATTGGATTGGGTGCTTTGCCGTAACCTCAGGACATGAAATAGAAAAAGAAATTGCTCGCTATCGAGAGGATTATGATGATTATCAAATAATTCTATTGCAAGCTATTGCAGACCGATTAGCAGAAGCATTTGCCGAATATTTACACCTTCAAATTCGCACAAGACTTTGGGGGTATACTGCCAAAGAAGCACTTAGCAATGACGAGCTGATTGGCGAGAAATATCAAGGTATTCGACCTGCACCAGGATATCCAGCAAGTCCCGACCATCTGGAAAAACAAACAATTTGGGAATTACTCGACGTAGAGAAAAGAACAGGAATAACCCTCACAGAAAGTCTGGCCATGTTGCCAACAGCATCGGTCTCAGGCTATTATTTCGCACATGCCGAGAGTAAATATTTTGGACTTGGTAAGATTTCAAAAGACCAAGTCGAGAGCTATGCAAAGCGACGAGGAATCTCTCTTGCAGAATCGGAGAAATGGCTTGCTCCACAATTAAACTACTAGTAAAATGAAAGTAATAGATCATATAAATCGAAGCAAGCGCACACAGCTATCCATAGAAGTTCTTCCTCCTCTCAAAGGGCAGACGATCGATTCAATCTATGCAACAATGGACGCACTGATGGAATTTGAACCAGCCTTTGTAGACGTAACATATCATCGAGAGGAGTATGTCTTCCGAGAAGTACAAAATGGGTTGTTGGAAAAGATGGTTGTGAGGAAACGCCCGGGAACTGTAGGCATCTGCGCAGCGTTAAAGTACAAATACGGAATTGACCCAGTTCCTCACTTGATTTGCGGTGGTTTCAGCAAAGAAGAAACTGAAAATGCGTTGATTGATTTGAACTTTTTAGGAATAGAAAATGTTCTGGTACTGAGAGGAGACCCCATTAAATCCGAGGGAAGATTCAAACCTGAAAGCGACGGACATGACCATGCAGTTGACCTTTTAGATCAGGTAGTTGATATGAATAACGCAATTTATTTAGATCCAGACTTAAAAAGCCAGACTCCGACAGATTTCTGCTCTGGAGTAGCCGGCTATCCCGAGAAGCATTTCGAATCTCCAAGTATGAAAACCGATTTGAAATACTTAAAAATGAAAGTAGAACGTGGTGCAGAATATATAGTCACTCAGCTTTTCTATAACAATCAAGTTTACTTTGACTTTGTGAAGGCCTGTCGGCAAGAAGGCATAATGGTACCAATTATTCCTGGTTTGAAGCCAATTTCAACCAAGGCTCAATTAAATATTATTCCCCATTTCTTCCATGTCAACTTACCTGACGTATTGGTCGAACAAATAGAAATGGCCAAAAACGACATTGAAGTTAGAGAGATTGGCATCGACTGGTGCAAGCAGCAATGTCGAGAATTGATAAAAGCTGAAGTTCCTGTTTTACACTTTTATACAATGGGGCATGCAAAAAGCACCTATGAAATAGCTAAGGCAGTATTTTAGAGCAACTTAACACTTGCAGATAATTGAGGACTGCATTACCTTTGAACTATATAATCCGAAATGTGCGATCAACGAACTATGACTTACTCAAGCTTCATCTTGAGATAATCCAGTATTTCTCTAAGTCTATTTTTAGACGAAACAAAGTGGACGATATTCTCTGGGATATCGCATCTAACTTAATCCACAGGCTCGACTTTGTTGATTGCGTTATCTATGTATTGGATCGTGAAAGGCAAGTTTTGGTTCAGAAAGCCGCATACGGCAAAAAAAACATAGACAATATTCAAATAGCGGATCCGATTGAGATTGTACCAGGCAAAGGTATTGTTGGAGCAGTAGCTGTGAGCGGAAAGCCTGAGATTATAGACAATTGTGATTTGGACAATAGATACATCGTTGATGATGCTAGAAGGCTTTCAGAGATCTGTGTCCCAATTTACTATGAAGATGAAATTATTGGTGTTATTGATTCAGAGCATCCTGACGCGGGTTTCTATACTCCTTGGCATTTGGAAGTACTCGAAAGCATAGCCGCAATTTCGGCAACAAAAATTGCGAAAACACTGGTCGAAGAGAAGAACGAAGTCATAGCCCGATTCTTTGATGAGAGTCCCAATCCATTCTTACGAGCCAATATTAAAGGATCAGTGCTGAACTCAAATACTGCAGCTCGGTCTTTGCCTGCTTTGTGGAGACTTTCCAAGAATGTTATAGGAAACAAATCCATTCTACACGAAATTAAGAAGTCACTAAATGAAAAGAAGGTACGGGAACTTGATGTCCAAATTGATGACAGACAACTAGCCTTGCGCTTTATCCCTTTCGAGTCCAAAGGCTATGTGAACATCTATTCATCAGACATCACTAAAATCAAAATTGCTCAACAAATTGCCGAAAAATCAAGTAAAGCCAAAGATGAGTTCTTGTCTGTTATGAGTCATGAAATACGCACACCCTTGCATGCTATATTGGGTGTTACGTCATTGTTGCATATGACTAGTCTTACGTCTAAGCAGACCGAATATGTTTCTACTTTAGAATTTGCTGGAAACAACTTGTTAGATCAGGTTAACGACATTTTGGACTTGGAGAAAATCGCGGCAGGTAAGGTTACTTTTAGTAAAACACCCTTTAATCTAAAGGAAACGGTTATTCAGGTGATCCAAACATTCAATGCTCGAGCTGCTGAAAGAAAGAACAAGCTTACATTGATTTTTGACGAAAACATCCCCCTAGTTATTATCGGTGATCAAAGAAAATTAGTTCAAGTAATAAACAACCTCATTTCTAATGCCATCAAATTCACTTTAGATGGATTGATCGAGATTAGCATTCAACTCAAGTCCAACTTGAACGATCGCATCACACTGACAATTCAAGTCAGCGATAATGGTGCAGGCATACCAATTGAAAAGCAGTCTCGTGTATTTCAGGCATTTGAACAAGCTGAATTTTCAACCTCACGTGCTCATGGTGGTTCTGGTTTAGGATTGACTATTGCTCGTAAATTAGTAGAACTGCAAGGTGGTTGGGTAAAGCTCACTAGTGAGCCAGGACGAGGCACAACGATTACACTAAATTTAAGTTTTGATACGACCCAAGCAAAAGTACTATCTGGGATAGTCGACCAAGAGCTTAACCAAAACCGAACTCTCAAGAACTACAAAGTTCTTGTAGTTGATGACAACCCAATTAACTTAATGATTGCCCAACAATTCCTTTTGATTTGGGAAATGAACGTAAGGATGTCAAATAACGGCCTTGAAGCCATTAAAGATTACGAAGACTTCGACCCAGATATAATATTGATGGATCTGCACATGCCAGAATGTGATGGCTATGAGGCTTCCCGTCGTATCCGTAAAATTGAGAGAAACACACACAAGACAATTCCTATCATCGCATTATCGGCAGATGTAGTCTCAAGAAGTAGGGAAAATGCTATTTCAGCGGGTATGAATGATATTGTCTCAAAGCCCTTTAAACCTCAAACACTGCTAGCTGCTATAAGCAGACACTTATTCCAGGTTTAACTACTTATTTCTAAAGTACAGTCTTATTGGCACACCAGTAAAGTTGAACTTCTCTCTGATTTTGTTTTCCAAGAACCTCTTGTAGGGATCTTTGATGTACTGAGGTAGATTACAGAAAAACGCAAACGCTGGTGACTTTGACGGCAGCTGCGTGATATACTTCACCTTGATGAACTTTCCTTTCGTTGCTGGAGGTGGGTTATCCACGATCAACTGAAGCAGCGCATCATTTAACTTACTAGTAGGGATCTTTCTGACTTTATTCTCATATACTTCGAGGGCAAGTTCCAAAGATTTGAGTATCCTTTGCTTGGTTACGTTGGAGGTAAATACAATAGGAACATCCGTAAAAGGACTCATTCTTTCTCGTATTTGCTTTAGCATTTCATCGTGGGTATGCTGATCCTTCTCGACCAAGTCCCATTTATTCACTGCTACAACGACTCCTTTCTTTGCTTTTGCAATTTGATAGAATATGGAAAGGTCTTGTTTACCAAGTTCATCAGAACCATCGATCAGCAGTATACAAACATCACAATCTTCTATAGCCTTGATCGTTCTAACCGTGCTATAAAATTCCAGGTTATCATCGATTTTGGCTTTTTTTCTAAGCCCAGCTGTATCGGTAATAACGAAATCAAAACCGAAAGCTCTATAGTGTGTATCAACTGAGTCTCTGGTAGTACCAGCCTCGTCGGTAACAATATTTCTTTCTTGATCGAGCAGCGTATTGATAAAGGTAGATTTTCCAACATTTGGTTTACCTACAACTGCAATACGTGGGATTGATGATTCATCTTGCTCGGGAGCTGGCGGCATTGCTGCAATGATTTTATCCATAAGATCACCAGAACCGTATCCACTTGATGCACTTACGGGAATTATCTCATCTGAGAGTCCGAGTGCATAAAACTCCGCCATACCATGGACTTTATCGGAAGTATCGACTTTATTCGACACGACCAAAACATCCTTTCCTTTTCGGCGAAGGAGTTTGGCAATAACCTCATCGTGGTCTGTAATACCTGTGGTAACATCTACAACAAAAAGGATCAGATCGGCTTCTTCGATAGAGATTAGAACTTGCTGTCTAATAGCGGCTTCAAATTTATCGTCAGAATTATTGACGTATCCACCCGTATCTATGATATTGAATTCTTGACCGCACCATTCAACTTTACCATATTTCCTATCGCGTGTAACGCCAGAAACAGGGTGAATGATAGCGTCTTTGGACTCAGTGAGACGATTGAACAATGTAGATTTACCGACATTTGGTCGGCCAACAATGGCAACAAGATTACTCACAGTACAAAAATTTAAGTAAACAAAAAAGCCCCTAAAAATTAGGGGCTTTTTGAAAATTGGCGACGACATACTCTCCCGGAATACCAGTACCATCTGCGCTGGTGGGCTTAACTTCTCTGTTCGAAATGGGAAGAGGTGGACCCCACCGCCTTAGTCACCTAAAAAGGTAGATATATTGATAGAGTTTATTTTAAATAAGCTTCCGAGTAATTAGTATTGCTCAGCTTTGGCATTACTGCCTTTACACTTGCAACCTATCAACGTCATCGTCTATAACGTCTCTTAAATGAAGTCTAATCTTGAAGTGAGTTTCGTGCTTAGATGCTTTCAGCGCTTATCTCATCCATACGTAGCTACTCTGCGATGCGGCTGGCGCCACAACAGATACACCAGAGGTATGTCCAACTCGGTCCTCTCGTACTAGAGTCAGGTCTTCTCAAACTTCAAACGCCCACAACAGATAGGGACCGAACTGTCTCACGACGTTCTGAACCCAGCTCGCGTGCCACTTTAATGGGCGAACAGCCCAACCCTTGGGACCTTCTCCAGCCCCAGGATGTGACGAGCCGACA
>JBLHIB010000129.1:0-8600 GCA_047615865.1 Gammaproteobacteria bacterium | reverse complement strand
GTTGTTCGTCAGAAGGAGTTCAAACTTCCAAATTACTCCGGATTATCTGTTATTTTAGATGGGATTGGCGACCCTGGGAATATGGGCACGATCATTCGCACTGCTGAATGGTTTGGTGCCGATCGAATTATAGCGAGTCCTGATTGTGTTGATTTCTGGAGTCCAAAAGTGGTTCAAAGCGCCATGGGTTCTCTTTTTCGCATGCCGTGTATAGTTCTTGAGAATTCAGCCCTGCGGGCAAATCTCTCAACAGACAATGTTCGTGTTTTGGCCGCAGATATGGGGGGTACAGCGATATCACAAATTGGCAAACAAACGAATCAAGCCTTGGTCATTGGAAGTGAAAGTCAGGGTCTCAGTGACTTTTGGCGCGAAGCTTGTGACGTAACGGTTAGCATTCCAGGCAAGGGTGATACAGAAAGTCTAAATGCTGCTGTAGCAGCCTCAATTCTGTTGTACGCTATCGCAGGAAGTTAGTCAACGACTTCACGTCTGTTCACAACAGGATTGGCATACATCGTAAGTAGAATCTGTCGCAATTGGTTTGTGTGGCCTTCTTTCGAAAGGTCTAGCTTTTTCTTGGCCATCGTATACATTAAGATACGTCCACGGATATAATTCCTAAAATTGATTCGCTGAATTACCGAATACTTATCCCGGTATTCTTTGGTGCCATTAAGTAAGTCATAGGCAATGTAATTCGAAGGCCAGAGTTTGTATAAACTATGCATCTGTCGATCAATCATGGTTGCTAACTCCTTGACTTTATCATTTTTATTCTTAACCTTTTCTAGCGCATAATATTCATCTCTCAAATCGCTCCCAACTGCAATATTGACACCTCCTTTATGACCAATGACTCCTTGAATCATGCTTTTGAAGTCCTCGCCTTCTTTCTTGACATATTCGCCCGTTTGCTTCTTGGTTAAAAGCTCATTGGCCTTGATGATATCACAGGGGTCATATTCATAAGAAACAACGGTAGGTATAATTCGGATTTCCTTGAGCTTCTCATCAACTGTGCCTTCTCCACTCATGCTCAACATTTTGAGCAAACCACTAGCCGTTCGATCATCACCATCTTTACTTCGTCCTTCCTTGTGGGCTATCCATATTGAGGTTTCGTTCTCAACCACAGTATGACGAATGTAATTCGACAGCTGCTTAGAATATTGGAGCATCTCTTTCGGATTCAAATTCCGATGGACAATGAAATTCTTGTTTATACGAACAACCTCGTATATCAAATTATTCTGCAAAAGGTTGTCACCAATAGCTATTTGAGTAGTTTTTAGCCCTTTTTCTAGCAGACTAACATTTAAAAGCGCGCTGTCTAGAATAATGTCACGGTGATTTGAAAGGAAGACATAAGACGTATCTTTCTTCAACCTATCCATGTTCGTGAAAGTAAGTCCGCTGGTGGTCATCTGCGTAATTACTTTAAAGGCTGGAGCTGCGATTTGTTCTTGAAAACCCTCTACTGTGCGGATCTCCCCGAGCATATCATCAATATCCTCTTTTTGAAGATTTGGATACACCCAAGCCATCATTTCGTACATGAGCGGCTCTCCAATCAATCGTTGGATGGCACCAGGAATCTCATCATCCGTGTATGGTCGTATCTTACTAAAATCCGAAACGTCTATCATCCGCTATAATTAATAGGTCGGCGAAGATAGTGAATCCCTACTTTTGCAAAGTGAACTTTGAAGATCTACAGATTACCAGACAATTGTTGAATGCGCTTGAAGAAGCAGGATTCACCACCCCAACAGAAATTCAGATCAAGTCTATTCCAATTGTTAAGGCAGGTCAAGATTTGATCGGAATAGCACAAACTGGAACGGGCAAGACTGCAGCGTATCTGCTTCCTTTGCTTCAAGTAGTGAAGTATGCGCAAGGAAATGCGCCAAGATGTTTGATACTCGTACCTACTAAGGAATTGGTTTTGCAGGTTCGGGATCAGCTGGAGGAGCTTAGCAAATACACTGACCTAAGAGTCGTGGCTTTGTTTGGTGGCGTCGGGCCAAAGGCACAGATTGCTCAGCTTGCAGAAGGTTGCGACTTTATCGTCGCCACTCCGGGAAGATTCACAGACCTCTACTTAAAACAAGCTCTAAACATCAAGAAGATCAAGCACCTCGTTCTTGATGAAGCGGATAAAATGATGGACATGGGGTTCTTTCCTCAGTTGCGTCAGGTTCAGGAAATCATGCCACAGAAGAAACAGAACCTCCTTTTCTCAGCTACTTTCCCGGAAAGGGTAGAAAGACTCGCTGCTGACTTTATGTTATGGCCACAGCGTGTTGAAGTCACTCCCCAAGCTACTCCAGTAGATACTGTTGATCAATACTTGTATAAGGCCGAAAATTTCAAAACGAAGCTCAACCTTTTGATGCACTTTTTGGAAAAAGAGGAAGAGTTTACCCGAGTTCTCGTGTTTGTCAGAACTCGAGAAATGGCCTCAAATATTGGCAAGTACCTAGAACGAAAAATGGAATCTGCTCGGTTCATTCATAGTAATAAAGGTCAAAACACACGAATCAATGCTATGAACGCATTTCGCGCGGGTGAAGTCCGCGTTCTAGTGTCGACTGATGTTTGTGCCAGAGGGATAGACGTAAAAGGTGTTTCTCACGTCATCAATTTTTCGGTACCACAAGTGTTTGAGGATTACATCCATCGAATTGGGCGAACTGGAAGGGCTTTAAATCCGGGTGTAGCTATCACCTTTGTTGACAAGACGGAAGTAGTATACCTTGACCAAATCAAGAAGACTGCCGACATGAAGATCCCTCAGAAACCATTTCCAGATGAAGTGGAACAAGAAGAAACTCCAAAAGGTGAGCGCCAGCTTCAAGCAAGAGAAATAGACGAACAAAGAAAGAAGGCCGATCCGACCTTCCAAGGAGCATTCCACGAGCGAAAGAAAAAGTCAGTTAAACGTGCCGAGAAATTGGCCAAAGGAAAAAAAGGCTCACGTCGAAAATGATTTAAGCTTCGAAACAGTTACAAGTTCTACCTTAGAATCAGCTACAGCGAGGTAGCCCATGTCGTAACAATAGCGCACGCATTCTTTCTTTCCCTGATTTTCTTCATGTGTAAAATATCGAAATTGAAAGCCCTGCATTTCCAAATAGATCTTGTCAATGTGCTTGGCGCCCTTCATTTGAGTTGATAGGTTAGCCAAGATAGACCGGTTTTTTCTTAGAACAGCGTTGATCTGTCTGAAGGTATGGTAATCAATTCTCTGTCTTGAATAATAGTAGGCGCTTCTGCAAGCAGTGTCACAGAATTTTTTGTCAATCCGCCCATGATATGGTTCTTGGCAATGGAGGCATTTACGCGATTTCATCATGCATTATACCTCAAGAATTTCAACTTGACCAATCCCCATGCCTGAACTTTATAAACGTTGGATTTGAATTTATAAATGCGAGAATTACTCCAAAGACGCTCGATCAAATTGTTAAAGAACTAACAGACAATAAATTCGGATTGAATTCTTTTTGCATACCGTAGCAGGTTAACTATATTTACAACAATGAAACGAACGATACCATTTCTAGCAGTTCTATTTGTTGCAAGCATTGTATTAAGCTCTTGTCATAACAAAAAGAAATGTGCTGCCTACAGCGATATCGATGTAGAGCAAACAGAAATCTCTGAACAATAGCATTTGCCTGAATTCGGCCAAGTCTTGTTGACTTGCACGAATCCATAAAATTTTAGGCATAAAAAAAAGGGAAAGCTATCCTTCCCTTCTTTCGTGTCATCTTTTTTTAGCAACACCCACCACCATCGTAGAAGTACGATGATTCGGATATGTAGATATCAGATCTATCAAGTTTCTTCAAGTCCCCTGCAGTTTTATCACAAACCGCTATTGGCTGGTTAGGCATGATGACGTGACCTTTCTTGTCATCAAAGCACTCTTCTTTTCCGTAATAAATCGCAGTCTTTCCCGTGAATACACATGGTCCATCTTCAGGCATTGGATCTTTGATTGCGCAAACCTCTACGCTTTCGATAAAGATGTTTTCATCTGTCGCATAGTTTCCCGGATCTAGAATTCGATAAGGTCGTCGAGCTCGGACCTCAACGGTACCAAATCCCACAGAAGTGATTAGGTCGATGTATTTCTGCAATGGCAGAGAGCCGCTGAGGCAAAGTGCACGCAATCTTTCATCATCCTGCAGATTCTGTGGCATATCTTGCTCACAAGTAGGATCACTCAAGACCAATCTTCCGTGTGGCTTGAGTACACGGTACATTTCTTTAAGTGCCTTTTTTAAGTCTTCCTCTTTGAAAATATTGAACAGACAATTCTGAGCTGCTACATCAATGCTTCCATCTTCCAAAGGCAAACTCAGAGCATCTCCCTTAACCAACTTGACAAAGTCGCTTTTGAACCAAGGATTCTCTTCTTCGGCTATTTTGAAATTCTCTCGACTAGCGTCTAGCATTTCATCAACCACATCCACGCCGATTACGGCGTCTTTTCTTCTGCTGAAATAGGCGAATTGAAGCAACTCCATTCCACCTCCTACTCCAACATACAGGACTGTTGGATCATTGACCAGGTCTCTGGGAGCGACTGTACTTCCGCATCCATAGTTCATGCGTTGCATGATTGTTGGGATACTTAATCCAGGCAATTCCCACACCGGAGTTGTTGTACAACACAATCCAACATCAGGGGTCTCCGCAGCCTTTTTGTATACGTCTTTAGTAACTTCTAAATAGTCGGCCATTAGAGTCTTTTAATTAATTCAACATACAATTCAGACAAGAAGACTTCCGATTTTTGGGCCGTCGCAATTATCTGCTCCACATTCACCGCTTTCAGGTTATCTGGATCACATTCATCTGTAATAACGCTTATGCAAGCGCAGGGAGTACTCATATGATTGCAGGCAATAACTTCGGGTACCGTGGACATTCCAACCGCGTCGGCTCCGATATTTCTCATGTACCTATACTCTGCCCGAGTCTCTAAGTTGGGACCAGCAACGGCGGCATATACTCCTTCATGGAGGACAATGCCTTTTTCCTTGGCTATCTCATGCAATAGGCCATTGATCTTTTGGTCATAAGGTCTGCTCATATCAGGAAACCTTGGACCAAGTTCATCGTAATTTCGACCACGAAGAGGATTTTCAGGTTGTAAGTTGATGTGATCATCCACGACCATAAGTGAACCTTTTTTAAAATCAAGGTTCACTGCACCCGCGGCATTTGACAATAAAACAGCCTTCACGCCGAGCATTTTCATGACACGCACCGGCAGTACTATTTGATCCATAGAATATCCTTCGTAATAGTGGTATCTTCCTTGAAGGGCGATAACCTTCTTCCCACCTAGTTTTCCATATATCAATTTACCGAAGTGAAATTCTACAGTGGCAATGGGAAAGTTTGGAATTACGTTATAACTGAAGGATTTTTCTTCCTCAATTTTATCGGCTAGATCTCCTAAACCAGAGCCCAATACAATGCCTATTTCAGCATCGTCTATTCCGTGGCTTTTGAGCCAGTCAGTTGTTTCTTGTATTCTATCCATAATTTCTATCTAAAGCATGTGTTAAACCACGTGTTGAAACATTTGCCAAAGGCTTGATTTTTTCAAATCATCAATCGTATCAACATCGCTTAACTCTTCCAAAAGCACCGTTGAAATGCCAGCATCCAGACATCTTTTAAGTGTCAACTTGAGCAAAGACTCAGTGCTCCATGGAAGGTTTTCAAATAATTCCTTATGTGCTATTTTCAGACCGAGCAGGTAATACCCGCCATCTTCGCACGGTCCGAAAACAACGTCGTGTGAATCTAATAAATTGTTGGCTTCATCAATGTGTTTGTGAGATATATCAGGGCAATCAGTCCCAATAATAACGACTTTCTGCGCACTTTTAAGCATTTGCCGACAGGCTAAATCCATTTTATCGCCCAAGTCTCCCTCTGATTGAAGGTGTTGATCAAACCCAGTTTCATCGAAATATGTGCTCTTCTCAGTCGCGAACACTTCAGGTTTCAAAGCTGATGTTTGAGCAACATCCATCGTGTGTTGCAAAAGATTTCGATAAACGACAAGCGCATTTTCATCTCCAATTCCTCTCGCCAGACGAGTCTTAACCTTACCAGCAATAGGAGGCTTGGCCATAATAATCAATGAAGAACCGTTCTGAGAATCACTCATTAGTATACCTTTTCTCCCTTTTCAAGCCACTGTCCCCACGCTCTGTTGTATGCATGCACATAAGTTGTAGGACCATTGTTGTCCACTACCTCGTAATCTTCATTGACCCATAGAAATATTCCTCCGTACAAATTAGTAACATATTGGAAACCAGCATCAAGCAATCTCTCTCCAATTTTCTCACTCCTATATCCGACCGAACAATATACGACCAGTTCTTGGTCCTTTTTAATCGAGTCCAAGGTGCGAATATTGAAATCATCGTAGCCCACATAAATAGCGCCTGGAATATGTGAAACTTCGAACTCTACTTTCTCACGTGCGTCAATAAAAACCGCGTCTACCGAACACTCACCAGGACGAATCGCTGGAACTGTCTTATCAAGCAGGGCATCGACCATATCATCGAAGGTATCAGCTTGTCCGCAGCTGACGAAGGCCAAGGTGAATCCTAGGAAGAATATCAGTCCGATTTTTTTCATGTCGTTGAACCTTGACAACTACTTCCTGCTCCAGCAGTGCATCCGTAGCAATGCTGACTCACAATAATATCGCGATCGAGCAATTCAACAAGATCAACATCTGAAATATGTCGGCTTTTGGCGGCTACTGGGAGATTTAACATTTGATTGAAATCGCAATCAAACAAATTGCCGTCCCAGCTTATTGAAAGCGTGTTTTTGCACATTACTGCGTCAACAGCACCAGGGTTGTATGCGTCCACAAGGGCCGTCATATAATCTTCGTAATTGTCGCTAGCTACAAGATATTCAAGGAATCGGCTGATGGGTAAATTTGTAATAGTGAACAGACTATTGAAGTCAATATCGAAATCTTCTTTGAGCGCTTTTTTGAAGTCATTTTCGAGCGCTTGTTGATCTCCTGGTAAGAATGCCCCTGATGGATTGTAGACCAAATCAAGCTTCAGGTCAGAACCATCTTGCCCATAGCCTTGTTCGTTGAGTGCGATCAACGCGCGTATAGACTTGTCGAACACACCATCACCTCGCTGTTTGTCGGTGCGCTCACGGTTATAAAACGGAAGCGATGAGACCACGTGCACATTGTGCTTTGCAAAGAACTCAGGAAGGTGGTAATACTTTTTATTGGCGACTAGAATCGTAAGGTTTGAACGAACGATAAAGTCTTTGACACCAACTTTACTTGCTTGCTCAACAAACCACTCAAAATTTGGATTCATTTCTGGGGCACCACCAGTGAGGTCGAGCGTATGAGCGCCAGTCTTAGACAATAAGTCTATGCACTGCTGCATGGTTTGCTTCGTCATGATCTCTTTGCGATCTGGACCCGCATCCACGTGACAATGGCTACAAACTTGGTTGCACATGTAGCCCACATTCACTTGAAATATGTCAATCCCCACTGGTCTTAGCGGCAAAGACTGCTGTGCTTTCAGTTTGTCCGCAAACCTTGGCAGTTCGCCATCGGCAAACAGTCCGTTTTCCAGATACTTCAGCTGTTCTTTGGGATCAGATAAAGAATTATTGCGGGCACTCAGTGATTTGGTCGCCATAATTTACATGCTCAGTTTTTCCACTTTGTTCATCATTTGGACCGAGTGAACCAGAGAAGCTCCTCCACGAACAGCGCCTGCTACATGCACAGCTTCCATCATTTCTTCTTTTTCAATTCCACGCTCAAGTGCATCTTTGGTGTATGCATCAATGCAATAGGGACATTGAACCGTGTGAGAAACAGCTAGGGCGATAAGAGATTTTTCACGGGCCGACAGAGCACCTTCTTTGAAAACTGCTCCATACCAGTCGAAGAATTTCTCTCCTAGTTCTGAATTCCAATCCGAGATCTTGCCAAATTTTCTCAGGTCTTTGGGATCGTAGTACGTGTTGCTCATATTCTATGATTAGCTTACAAATTTACTTCTATTTGCCGTTCAGCTCCCAATTGTATTCCATAAAAACAATCTCGGCATCAGGGTCCATAATGACTTTAGAATACAAGTTGATGAAGACGATCAAATCCCCATTTTTCGTGAAGTCTTCTTTGTACCAGTCGAACAACTGGCTCACCTCTCCTTTTTCCTTTGTTATGACATTCCTCTTAGGATCATTCAGGAAGTCTTTGGTCATTTGCGTGAGCATATTGTCAAGCGACATCGGCATAAAAGCGTGGTTCAGTAATTTCGGACAAGAAAACGATGCACAATTGACAGCAAAGTGAATTCGAGGATCTTTGAATTTAGGTCTAAGAATTTCGTGTTCTATTTGATTGAGACTATATGTATTTCCTTTGAGTTTAATGAATTTTTTATCCCATGGGTCTTTGAGGTCGGTGATCGACTTCAAGGGATAATTATCTAAGATAAGTTTAACGGTAAAGGCATTGTAAACATTGATCCAAAAACACTTTTCTTTCTTGGGGG
>JBLHIB010000128.1:0-8726 GCA_047615865.1 Gammaproteobacteria bacterium | reverse complement strand
CTACCGTCATCAACAAAGACAACCTCGTACGACAAACCTTCGCGTTGCGCGACTTTCACGATCCATCCGTGCAATTCACTTAATGACTCCTCTTCATTAAAAAGAGGTATTACAATGGAAATATCCATATTCCAGATAGAAGTTAGTCCTTCTTAGAACGAATGATAAGTGCAATAATTATTGAAAACATGGCATAAATAAGCGATCCTATCAAAAGCCCTTTCAACATACCACCCATCGTATATTGATCAGCTGTGCTTTCTGCGACAGCGGCAAGTTGCTCCTCAATATCAGCCTCAGGCATGTTGAATCTAACCAACATTTGTTCTGTATTGTTCAAAACTACGTCTGTAATTCTTTCTCCAAACGTCGGATCAACAACTTGAAACATGATAATATTATATAAAGTGACCACTACCATGAGGCTCATACAGATCAAAAAAGTGACAATAAAGGCTTGTTTTAAATCGAAAGGCCCAAATTCTTTTTTGCTACGAACGGCTCCTACAATAGCCAAAACGATGACCATAAGTAACATTCCTAGACCCACCCACATGTCTGCAAGTAATTCATAGTTAACGAAATAGATCATTGCATTGATAATGCTAATGACGAGACCTGCAATGAGGCCAAATTGAATTGCTGACTTGTTCATATCCTTGTTTTTAGATTAGGACAAATATAATCGTTCATTCGGTTGGTGAAAATCCGAATATCAACTTACCTTTGCTGCGGGCAAGTCTTATACGATCAGCTCCTACTGAACTCCCCCAGGGTCGGAAGACAGCAAGGGTATGTAGTTGTAGCGGTGCGATATGAGTAGCTTGCCCTCTTTTTCCCCTTTTTTTCTCGGAAAAGTCTTCAAGCCAATTTTACTTCCAATTTCCTATTTTTGCCCCAAATATTCGGCATGAAGAAAATTCTGGTAGCTAATAGAGGTGAGATTGCGTTGCGAATTATGCGTACCGCCAAAGAAATGGGAATCGCGACAGTGGCTGTATTCTCCGAAGCCGATAGGGATGCTCCCTTCGTCAAATATGCCGATGAAGCTGTATGCATCGGACCTCCTCCCTCATCTGAATCCTACTTACTTGGAGATAAGATACTTGAGATCGCAAAAGACCTTGGAGTTCAAGGAATTCATCCGGGTTATGGTTTCCTATCTGAGAACGCTGAATTTGCCATAGCTGCTGAAAAAGCAGACATACGATTCATAGGCCCTGGCCCAAAAGCCATTCGTATGATGGGAAGCAAGCTCCAAGCCAAAATAGCCGTGAAAGCGTACGACATTCCAATGGTTCCAGGAACCGACGAGGCCATTACCGACATCGAAAAAGCGATGGACACCGCCGAAGAAATTGGATTTCCCATTCTCATCAAGGCGAGCGCCGGAGGTGGTGGAAAAGGAATGCGTGTTGTGAACCACCGCGGTGAGTTCGTTGAACAAATGAAACGTGCAATTTCTGAGGCCGAATCCTCATTTGGAGATGGAGCAGTGTTCATAGAAAAATTTGTAACCGCTCCCCGACACATTGAAATTCAAGTACTCGCCGACACACATGGCAACATCGTTCACTTATGTGAAAGAGATTGTTCAATTCAACGCCGACATCAAAAAGTAGTCGAAGAAGCACCCTCTTCCGTGCTTTCTGAAGAACAGCGACAAAAGATGGGGCAAAGCGCCATTGATGTAGCACGCGCTTGCGACTATGTGGGCGCAGGAACTGTGGAATTCCTCGTAGACGAAGATCTGAGCTATTATTTCCTTGAAATGAATACCCGATTGCAAGTAGAACATCCAGTGACGGAAATGATCACAGGAATCGACCTGGTGCGCGAACAAATAAACGTTGCTCGTGGTGAGAAGCTTAAGTTCACCCAAGACGACATCAAGATTAACGGTCACGCTCTCGAAGTGCGCGTATACGCCGAAGACCCAGAGAACAACTTCCTTCCAGATATCGGCACATTGCATAAGTATATTCGTCCGCAAGGAGCAGGCATTCGTGTTGACGACGGATTTGATGAAGGAATGGCTATTCCGATTTACTACGATCCTATGATCAGTAAACTCATTGTGCACGCCGACAATCGTGACGCTGCAATCAACAGAATGATTCGTGCTATTGATGAGTACACGATAACTGGAATCAAGACTACGCTGCCTTTTTGCAAGTTTGCAATAGACCATAAAGCATTTCGCTCAGGGAAGTTTGACACCCGATTTGTGGGCTTATATTTTGATGGCACGCTGCCTGTCGACCATTCAGGCGATGAACTAGCAGCAATTTTAGGGGCTATGTCACAAACTCAAACTGTTCAGTCTGGTGAATCGGTCGTTAATAATTCTGAAAAAACAAGTGCCTGGCGACGTAATAGACTGGCAATCTGAGAAAAACAAGGTTATTCTGTAGTACCTTGCTCAAACCCGCGCACGATTTGGACGTAGACGTGCGTTGTACATTTGGAATGAAACACTTATTACTCACCATATCAATCTTTTTCTTGTTTCTCGGCATCTCCGCTCAGGACCAAAAAGATCATGTTATATGCGATGCTATCATCGAAAATGGTGACACTATTCCTGTTGTTATGCTTGGCAGTGCTGTAGTATCTCAATCGGTTGCTTACAATAAGAAATTCCAAAAACGCTACAATCGTTTAGAGCCAAAAATCATCAAGGCATACCCGTACGCCGAAGCCGCTGGCCAGTTGATGCAACAATACGAAGCCCAACTCAATGAAATTGAAAGCGATAACGAACGCAAGAAATTTCTTAAAAAGGCAGAAAAGGAACTCATGCAGCAGTTTGAAGGGGAACTCACAAACCTCACGATAAGTGAAGGAATGATACTCATTAAACTCATAGACCGCGAAACGGGTGACACAAGCTTTCAGTTGATTCAAGAGCTCAAAGGAAACTTCTCAGCATGGATGTGGCAAGGTCTGGCAAGGCTTTTCGGACACAATCTCAAGAACGACTATGACGCCGAAGGAGATGAGCTTATAATCGAAGAAGTTGTTCGCCGAATTGAGAATGGCGAAATTCACGTCGACAAAAAACAAGTTTCTTTAGCTGGTCCAGTTTCAGAAAAATAATCTCTTCCTTTTAGGTCGATTGACTATTCCCTATTTTAGCAATCACTTGCGCCAAACTTCCTATTTCATATCACTTTTTATCTGCCTTGCCCTTGCGAATAACTCGTGCGGTCAACAGTCGGTTTTATCCCAAATTGCTGGCATCAGCTTGCGCGGTGACACGGTGCGTGAGGTTCGCTGGGAGATCACCCCTACTTCAGGTCTATTTCGTAAAGCCGATCGAATGGCGAACATTGAATACCTTGGACAAGATCAGAATCTTGAGGCGCTCGATGTCTTTGGAATGTGCGAAGATCAATCTGGTAATATTTGGATCGGTGGCAAGGGCGGACTAATTGTAAAATTCAACCAGCAAGAGCTGCATTCAGTTCACATTTCGGGATTTGAATCTAAGATTGAGTCTATCGTAATGGACTTAGAAGGTAATCTTTGGTTTGGTGGATGGGGGACTTCTTTGCTGAAGTTCAATGGAAAGAACTTTGTTCATTATGATCTTTCGGCAGCATTAAATTCCACCGACGGAGTTCTAGTTTGGAAACTATTCTGTGATAGCCAAGGTCGCATCTGGGTTGGGACCAACAGCCATGGCGCTGGGATAATTATTGACGATCAATTCTTCAACATCAACGAGCAGCTACCCGAATCATTTGACGATATCACTTCATTTACTGAACTTGACAACGGGCATGTTTGGTTGGGATCTCCAAAATCCGGAATAGTCATATTCGACGATTCAAAATTTTATCCGCACGACATTTTTAACGCACAACCCAATCATGGAGCACGCACGATGACCTGCATGAAAAACCAGGAAGTGTGGGTTGGATTTCGCGATTTACAACGCATCAACACCAAGTTTGGCACTATTCAATCGGTCCCCGAGTTGGAGGACTATTCCGTGTGGGAACTTGTAGAGCTTTCGAACGGAACCATATTCGCAGCTACTAATCGCCATGGAATTATCTCTTTGAGAGGTGACAAGTTCACCCATTACACCCAAGACACTGGCTTACCCGGAAACCGGATCATTACCTTGATAAGTGACGGAGATGACAACATCTGGTTTGGCACGTTTGGGGAAGGAATTGGAAAGGTTGGCCTCCAAGCTTTCGATAATTTCAACTCGACAAACGGATTGCAAAATGACAAGGCTTGGTCGGTGTGTCACTTGACCGATAATTCGATTTTAGTGGGTTACTCTGGTGGTGGAATTGATCAAATAACTCCCAATGGAACTATTGCTCCTTTTCCCGATCCATCTTCAGGGAAGACCGATGTACACGATATTTTTCAAAGCAGCCAAGGGGCTATTTGGATAGCTGCGAGTGAAGATGGTGTTTTTAGAATTCACGAAGGAGAGATCACCAATCTAGTGGATACCGTATCAAGTAAGATCCAGCGCGACGTATTTTCATTTGCCGAAGGCTTGGACAATGCGGTGTACGCCGGAGGATTTCATGGATTGAGAAAATTCACTTCAGACTCGACATTTTACTTGCCATTGGGTGAGCAAAAAAATGCCCATATATGGGAAATTGACTTTGACGAAGAGGGCAATCTTTGGATGGCTACTTCGAATCATGGTTTGCTAGTATTGACTTCTCAAGCCTTACAGGCAAATGAATCACCGCTTGTATTTAAAACTACCAACGGCAATATTGGCAATGACATTTTTACACTGAAAATAGCAGGCAGCCGCATCTATGTGGGATCAACTAACCATGGATTGGCTGTTTATGACAGAAAGGAGTTGCTTGATCATTTGCGCGGAGCGCCAAACCTAAAGTCCATAAAAATAACCGTGCATGAAGGTATGATTTCTAACTCTATACGGGCACTGCACTTAAGTAGCGATCGCCTCTGGATTGGAACACTTCATGGAATTTGCTCCATTGAACTCAATGAGCTCGAGTTAGACGTGTCTCAAACCGCCAATCGTGCTATTCGAGTTTACGATGAGAGCAGCGGTATGGTGGTTACCGGGATTTCCATGAACAACGTTATTGAAGATGAACAAAATCGAATTTGGTGGTGCTCTGGTGGTTTTCTTTCTAGATACAATCCTACGGCCGATCTCGATGATAAGAGTCCGCCCCTAACCCAATTAACGCAAGTATCACTTCACGATCAAGAGATCAACAGCAACTCGGCCGACAGCTTGGGCTTCACTACAGAGTCATCATTTCTCCGTTCTCTATTTCCGGGATATCGTCATTTGACGCAGTTTGAAGAATGGAGCGATATGCCTCAAGGGCTTGCGCTTTCTTACGATGAAAACGACATCACTTTTGATTTCAACATCGTCGAATGGTGTCAGAATGAACATGTTCAGTTTCGCACTCGACTGCAAGGTCAAGATAATGAATGGGGCCTTTGGAGAAGCATTGCCTTAGGAGCAGAGCAACGAGAATCGTTCAATTTCTTACCGCCGGGTAATTATACATTTGGTGTGCAAGCGCGCAACTCATATGGAATTTTGAGCGAACCAGACACTTTCAATTTTCAAATTATGTTGCCATTTTGGAAAACCAAAGGCTTCATTATCGGATTGATAATCTTAGTTGCTTTTGTTGTCGTAAGTGCTTTCAGGTTGCGATTGAAAAGGCTTGAAAAAGAGAACATACATTTGGAGAATACCGTACTCAAACGTACTGAAGAACTTCGGTATGAAAAGAAAAAGTCGGATGACCTGCTATTGAATATTCTACCGGCCTCAACCGCAGATGAACTAAAAGAGAAGGGCGCCGCCGAAGCTCGCAATTACGACGAAGCAACGGTTCTTTTCTCAGACTTCAAAGGCTTTACCCAACTCACGGAAGAGATTGAAGCGAAGAGATTGGTAGAAAGTCTGCATCAATTTTTCGAATCATTCGACCAGGCCTCCGCCAAGTATGAAATTGAAAAAATCAAGACGATCGGAGATTCATACATGTGCGCTTCAGGCATTCCAACACCTATGGCGGATCATGCCAAAAACATGGTGCTCTTTGGATTAGAAATGCTGGAAATAACTGAGAAAATCAATCAGACACGCCAGAGAGAAGGTCTGGCAGCATGGCCTATTCGCATAGGAATTCATAGCGGTCCGCTAATCGCTGGTGTCGTTGGTCAAAAGAAGTTTGCCTATGATATATGGGGCGACACGGTGAACACCGCATCTAGAATGGAATCAAGCGGTGCTGCGGGAAAACTGAATATTTCCAAGGCGTGCTACGAGATGGTCAAGAATGATTTCATTTTCGAGGCACGCGGACAAGTAGCGGCCAAGAATAAAGGCATGCTAGACATGTACTTTGTCTCTGGCATAAAGCCAAATGAAGAAAGTTAAGGGGAGAATTTGTTGCATCTGGCATCCGTGTCTTACCAAATCCTATCTAATTCGACCAAACTCTCAGAAAACTTGACCAAATAATCATTCATGTCGGCGAAATTCAAGCAGACCATCAAAATTCCTTAACTTTACCTATCATAATTTTAATCAAATAATCATGAGATCCACTTCAACGCTTCTGTTTCTCATTTTCTTTTGCCCTTCGTTGGGACTAGCGACGCAAGTCCGTGTCAACAACAATCCAGGCATGGCAAACGAGGTAACTATTCATAGTTCACTAGTCGATGTACTAGCCAATCACGTAGTCGTGGGCGATTCCATTCTGCTCGAACATTCGGATACTCCATATGACGGCGGCAATGTCACTGTAAGTATACAAGTGCGCATATTCGGAACAGGCTTCTTTTTGGGAGACAATGACTGTACTCAAGCCGATTTAAGGACTGCGAAAATCGACGAGTTAACTATTGAGGCTGACTTGGTTTTGGTATCAGGAATAGAAATTGGCAGATGTTCGATCGAAGCCGATTTTGTGCGTGTTAATCGCTGCAATATTTCTGAATATCTCGGTTTAGGAACTACTGGATCCATTAATACACCAAGGGTTGGACAAAATTTCATTGAAGGTTCAAATGCTGGGCCGATTCTAGATATTGTGGATGTGACCAATTACGTAATCAAGAACAACTTTATCCATAACACCAATACTTCTGGCTCGCACAACATGCGCGTTACAGATGGTTCAGGAGTGATATTGAACAATCTATTCTTTGGAACGCCAGACAACTTGATCCACAATGCGGTTGTGCAGAATAACTATTTTGAGGACAGCGAGATCATGCCTGCCTCGTCAAGTTTGACAGTAAGCTTCAATTTGGCTCGATCAACCTTCTTAGATGACTGGGGCGGAGCAGTAAACAACAACTATGGAGGTAGCGCAGAGCATGAACCGGATTCGGTTTATTGTTTCACCTTAATGGATGGTGTAAGTCGTGACGCGAAGTATCAACTGAACGCATGGAATACTGATCCAAACTCAGGAAACCCTGCAACTAATGCCGGAGCTGATGGCAACGATATTGGAATGTTCAGTGGTGTCAAAACCTATATTCTATCTGGTATGCCGGGCCTACCGTCAGTTGCCAAGTACTCAGGTAGTGTTCAGGGCACACAGGGCGGAGGTTCGAATGCAGTAGTCAAAGCAAAATCTCGAAGATAACTGCGAAATCACAAAAGTCATGAATGTATACAGACATACTTTTCTGCTTCTAGCTTGCTTGTTGATTTATTCGACGAGTTTGAGCGCTATACACCGCGTGAACAATGATCCTTCGTCAACCGCTGGCTTCCAGGATCTTCAATCGGCGATCAACATCGCTGTTGATGGAGATACTATATACGTAGAAGCCAATTCTCAACTATTTGGTCTGCCAATTTTCGCAGAATACTCAGCAACAATCGACAAGCCAGTTGTAATTATTGGTCCAGGTTATCTCATCCCAGATAACAACCCAGGATACAATGTAGTAGATGAGGCTCTATGCTCATTCATTTCTCTTGTTCAAGGAGCAGAGGGATGTATTCTTCGCGGACTTAATATTGAGCAGCTTCAAGTGAGCTCCAACCAAGCTCAAGTGCGTTACAATTTCATCGGAAATTGCGTCCTGAACGGCGCTATGAACTTTAACATCGAAGGAAACTTGATTAGTTCTCCGAACAGTGCTATTGCCGCTCTTGAATTCAACAACAGTGGAAATGGAAACGTGGTTAACAATATAATTGAGCACCAAGCATCACAGAATCCTGGACAGTATGTGATTTTCTCAAATGCCTCTTCAGGGATTGATTTCAATCACAATTTATTGGCCAACGGATTTAGTGTTGCCGAAGCTTCTTTATTCCACAATTGTCTTTTCTTAGACCATACTTTTGAAGATTTTGATTTTTGCAACTTCAACAATGACATCTTCGTGGCGGGTCCTGATGTTGCGACAGATTTTGATCTTGATGGCAATGCCAATGACGACACACAAATACTTTTGGGTCTAGATGTATTTACAGACATTGCTCCATCGGCTTTGTTTGCCCTTTTAAGCAGCAGCACTGATGGCCAATATGAGTTGTTCCCAGGATCATTTGCCGATGGTCAGGCCGATGACGGCGCTGATGTAGGGCCATTCTCTACAGGGTATGTCTTTTCAGGACAGGTTGATTTTCCGGTAGTAACAAATCTCTTCATTTCGAATACTTCTGACTTCTCGTACCTCCTGCCCGCTACATATGCAGCCCAAGTAAA
>JBLHIB010000127.1:0-8736 GCA_047615865.1 Gammaproteobacteria bacterium | reverse complement strand
TTATCCGATCAACATTCGTTTCAAACAACAATTCCGTGATGATGCTGGTGCTATTTTGAACCAAAAGATCACGTTTAGAGATCAATCTGACGGACGGATAAAACAAGTGCCAGTTTCGGCTGTGGCTACGGCGGCTTACGAGCGTTCATTCAGCGCGGTGAAAAGAAAAGATTTAAACCGAGTGATCACGATTACTTCAAATATTCTGGAAGATGCCAATGCCAATGAGGTAGTTACTAGTATTAAACGTGAGTTGGCCGATTTTGAAACTCCGAACGGAGTAGCTTGGGACTTTACTGGTCAGCAAGAGGAACAAGCCAAAGAGTTGAATTTCCTTGGAACTGCTTTCTTGATTGCCATATTCCTAATCCTATTGATCATTGTGGCTCAGTTCAACTCGATTTCGACACCTGTGATCATCTTGGGATCGGTATTCTTCAGTCTTATTGGAGTACTCCTAGGACTTGTGGCATTCCAAATGAACTTTGTAATTATCATGACCATGATTGGTATTATCTCATTGGCGGGTGTCGTCGTGAACAATGCCATTGTACTCATCGACTACACGAATCTGATACGAGAGAGAAGAAGAGAAGAGCTTGGAATTACCGATGGTCAGCTACCATTCGGCGAAGTTGTAAAGGCAGTCATCGAAGGTGGAAAGACTCGTCTGCGACCTGTACTTCTCACAGCGATAACAACTGTCTTAGGTTTGTTACCCCTCGCAATGGGAATCAACATTGACTTCGTTTCATTGTTCACCGAGTTCAACGCTCACTTCTACATTGGAGGTGACAACGTGATGTTCTGGGGACCAATGTCATGGGCCATCATCTTCGGACTCACCTTCGCGACATTCTTGACGCTGGTAGTCGTTCCGGTGATGTACTTGCTACTGGCACGTATGAAGTACCGCATTGTGTTCAAACAAAGCACTGAGGTTATTGAAGCTTAGCCTAAAGGCAAATAAAATAGGTGAGAGGGATGCGAGAAATTGCATCCCTTTTTTGTGCTTTTGTATTTCTGTCGAAGTATTTTAAGCAGTGCTCATCAAGACTCTCATATCGACCATGAAGATCTAGGTTATCATGCATTTTAAACAATACAAAAACACCCTTGGTCGAGCAGTTAGAGACGGTCACAAGTATGAGTTAACTCATGAAAAACACATGAAACTTGGTATGAAATGATTGATGTGGATTCCGGTTGAAGAGAAGGAAGTATTCAAATATTCTAGCACAAGGCAAATGTCACATCTCCTTCTTTTGACTATTTTTATTCCATGAAAAAGATCAACTCGCGCCACTTTATTTCCTTGGCGATCGGTGTGATTTCCATTGCTGTAGGCCTTTATAGTTTTTTCCAGGGCAAAGAATTTGTGGACTACTGGCTTAGCCTCACCATGGGCGTAATCCTAGTAGGAACGGCTTATGTCGAGTCTAGAAAATTAAAGAAGGAAAAAGTGAAATAGGCCTATTTCTTTTGTACTACAACTTGCTTCGTTGTAACAAAGTCGTTCTCATCAACTAATCGAATGAAGTAAACTCCATCGGCAAAGTTGCTTAAATCCAGAACAGACATTTGCCCGTAGGGCTGATCTTTATTAAAGATAACCTTGCCTCGAAGATCAAGGATTGCAGCAGACTTCAATTTGGTAGATTCAGACCACTTGATCGTAAGTTGATCGCTAGCTGGATTCGGGAAAATTGTGAAGGCGTCAATCGAAGCCTCTTCAACACTCACCTCGTCGCTCATGTGGATGCAGTAATCTTCAAACTCGCCATACGCCAGTGGATCACATGGAGTCGGGTTGTTACCACCGCCAATCGTACCTTGATAGTCCATTGCAACACGCATTCTTATTGAACCCGGATAAGCATCCAAGGGCACATTAATAGTACCTGAAATTGCCACAGTTGTAGTTTCCCCTGGATCGTAAGCCACTTCATTGTCTTCAAATTCACCGTTGGCATTGTAGTCAATCCACACCATGAAATATTCAGTCCACGCTGATCCTGTGCTGAAGCCAGGCTCCAACGTGATGGTATATGCTCCGCCAGGATTCAATTCAGTCGAGATAGATGTGTAGTCACCATAACCTGCGTCACTGCCTGATTCATTATCAATGCTATTCAAAACAACCCGCGCTATCCACTCTTGCGATCCGTCGCCCGTAACTTCGCAATATTCAATAGAAGAACAGCTTCCGCACCCAGGCGTGTTGAATGAAAATATCTCCGAAAAGTCGCTTTCCTCTGCAGCACATACTGACTTGACACGCAAATCGTAATTATTGCATGAGTCCAATGGAGTTATTTCGGCTTCGGGATCAGAATATGATCCATAGTCAGACCATACCCCCGCGCCACTTTCACTCACTTCTATATCGTAAGTCTCAGCAGCCAAAATATCTTCCCATCCTACCAATGCAGAAGTCGCAAAAACCGATTCCAGAGAGAAAGAAGACGGGTTTGGCGCTACACAACAACCGTTGGTTGTCCATTCCACAGAAGCGCTCCAGTCACTTTGTGTGTCATCATCACAATACGCCAATACTTGAACTTCATAAGTCGTACACCACGTTTGATTTAGAAGTAAATACTCGGTAGCCGTAAGTTCAGATACTTCAGTCCACGTGTCACTTCCTACAATTCGGTAGCGCAAGTCAAAGAGGATCATTGCATCTGTTGCTCCCCAGCTTATTGTGTAATCATCCTGTCCAGCTGCGTTCACTACTAAAGCAAAAGGCGTAAAACACTCGTTGAACGAACATTCATCCATGATGAGCATTAAACTGTTGTTGGCATTTGCCCGTCCACCCGTTACGCACTCATCGCTTAGGTTGTCTACTGGATCTACACCATCGAACAAAGCCTGGCGTACATAGTTGGCGCTTTCTTGCGGACTAGCATACACCAAAGCAGAAAAAGAAGGACAAGGTGCAGAATACATCAAAGCGATAATACCTGCCACACATGGAGAAGCAAATGAAGTTCCCGATGAATTGCCATAAGAATTCGTGTTTTCGGCCATATATACTGATGCTCCCGGTGCGGCAAGATCGATTGTCGTCGCTCCATATCCCGAGAAAGTTCGCACGTCGTTTACATCCGTAGCGGTTACTGAAATCATATAATCACTTCCACAGCCTGTCGGCAAATCTCCTACCACATCAATATTGACATTATTGTTTGCTGTAGCACCACAGTTCAATACACCGTGAACACCAAGGGTGTCATAGACAGCGCACCACAAAGGAGCATCTGCTGGTTGACCGTTATCAATACCCCAACTGGCATTCGTCGCAACCACAAAAGCCCCTTCTGAACCACCCGATGCATTGTACATCTGGCGCATCACCAAAGGGTACTCGTATGCCGCAAGAACATTCGCTTCATTCAAAGAACCGATACCTACTTGCATAATATCTACGTCCCAGTTTACACCTGCTACGCCAATACCATTGTTTCCAGTAGAGCCAATCATTGAAGAAACTTTTGTACCGTGATTTCCGGCTCCTACATCATCATCCTCGTCTTGAGGATCCCATCCATTGAAGTCATCTACAAATCCATTGTTGTCATCATCAACATTGTTGTTTGGAATTTCGTATGTATTTACCCAGTGGTTGTCGATAAGATCCACGTGGTTCCAATCGGAACCTCCTCCTTCGATCACACATACAACGATGTCGTCTCCAAAGAAAGTTTGCCCTCCTGTGGTAATGTCCCAAGCTAGATCGGTATCGATATCCTTATCGCTTGATTGCAAGTGATGCCATTGTTCGTCGAAATTCGAATCGTCTGGTGTGGTACTTCGTTCGCTTACCAAGTGGTTGAATTGCACATTGGACACTCCTTTTTGCAGAGATACTAAACGTTTGAGCTCATAATTATTTACGTCTTCTTGGTCAAAAGAGAGCTGCCAAATATTCATTGGGCGATTCACGCAACGCATAATCTTCATCGAGTGAAGTTGTGCATGTGAAGATGTGAGATCGGCAATAAGGAATTCGGCTGTTTGCCCAGACTCCATTTGCACCAAGAGTTCTCCAGATATGAAGGGAGTTTCTTGTGCATTGTTGATGAAGCATGCGGCAACGAAAAGAACGGCGAGTAGAACTTGTTTCATGATTGGGTTGATGGTTTCAAAAACTAGTACAATATAATACGCTTCGTCCCCCCGATTGAAAGGTTAAATATTAATTTTCAGAAGAATTGAGTGTAAAAGTAGGGCAGACAAGAAGTTATGAGGCTGTAGGCTTAGTCTGGCATGATCGCATCGGCGATTTTGTTCTTTTTCTTGAAAAACTTGCCTTTGAATTCATAGGTATAGCCCAAGGACAAGATAAATTCCTGCTTGGGAACCATGCGGTCGAAAGCACGATCCATGATAATACCCCCCGAAAGGTAGGTGCGTTTTCCAACTTTCCGTTCAACCTTGGCTGATAGCCTCATGTCGCTTGGAGAATAGTTTCCGTCGTTATCTGAAGTGATATAAAGTTCACCCGACATACCCATTGCAGTTCGCTTGGCAATCTTTCTTTTCACACTTAGTTTACTTCGAAAAGCGTTGGAGAAATCTGCGATTTCTTCGCCTGAGCTTATCGCCGACTGACTCAATTGATAGCGTCCACGGTAGGCTACTTTCACTTTACCGAATTTGTGGTCTAAATATAAATTGAAGGCACTTCGTTGTCGTAAGTTGTAATATCCGTCGTCTTGCTTTCTATTTCCAAATCGGTAGTCAAAGGCCACGGCTGCAAATTTGGTGATCTTGAATTTCAGCGAGGCATCTACAAACGAAGTTGCTAATTCGCCATATTGCACGTCAATTCGAGCCTGTCCTTCAGCAGAGAAAGAGATATTCTTGGTCACATCTTTCGATAATCCAGCTGATAACCAGGTGCCGTAATCATTGATTTGGCCTATGGCGAGAAGCGGGAAAGAGAAGAGTAAGAGGAGAAGTTTAGATCTCATCGTAGATGGTTACGTCGTCGACAACAAGTTCCTGTTTCTTATCTGAAATCTCAACGTCGAGGATAATAGGCATACGATTTTCATCTACCTGCGTTGCGCCTGTCGTGTCCTTGCTGTATACATAGATTGTATAATCACCAGGTCGCAAGTTTCTGAACTCGAAATCGCCGTCGTAGTTGGTCTGCACTTTATCATCAGGTGATGTATGTGCACCATAAACGATATACACATCCTCATCAGCTGCGGCCGTGGTGTATTGTTCGGTAGCGGGATTGCTCAATACCAAGCGGTATTCTTTGAGTACATTTCCACTTATCGAAGAGTTACCTCCTTCTCCAGGGACTTTTTTGCAGCCTCCGGCAAATGCGGCTAGAAGAGCGAGTAAAAATATGTTTTTCATGCTTGCAGGCTTTGGACAAATATAGTTCTTATGCTTAAGACAATTAGTGAGCTTTTCTCCCTACTTCTTACTCAACCAATACTCAGGATTCTGAGCTACACCGCCGGTCGTACTGATCTTCCATATCTCCACGTGGGCAATGGACTTCGAGTCTTCTGTTATGATCGTTCCAATGGTCTCTTTAGCCGAAACGACGTCGCCTTTTGCGATTTTCACTTCTTGGAGATTGGTGTAAACTGTGCGATAAGCTCCGTGCGAGATGATGACATTGTAGCCGGCTCCTGGCAGACTAAAAATTGAGGTCACTTCTCCTTCGAATATGGCTAGTATGCTCGAGTTTTTATCAGTACTTATGTCAATTCCGTTGTTGGTAATGACGATTCCTGGGATAGAAGGGTGGGCTTGCTCACCAAATTTCATGGTGATCACTCCACGGATTACTGGCCAAGGGAGGCCGCCCTTATTTTTCTCGAAGTTTTCCGAAATAATCTTTCCCTCGGGCGTAAGTGAAAAGACTCCGTTGTTCTTCTTCTTTTCGGCGCGTAGAGCTTCTTCGATAATACGTTGAATTGCCGAGTTGAGCTTTTGTCGTTCTTTCTCCTGTTGCTTTTGCTGGGCGCGTAAATCAGACTCTTGTTCCTTCAAGTTGTTCAACGTGCTTTGTCGCGACTGCTTGTCTCCTTGAAGTTTATTGCTCTCTTCCTTTTGTTCTGAAACCAAGGATTCTTTTTCCTTTCTTGTGGTTTCTAATGTTGTAATCGTCCCTGAAAGGTCGTTTTGCTTCTCTTTGATATCGTTGACTTGTCGGCTCCGAATTTCGGCGTAGTAAGTCATCATCTTCGCACGCTTAAAAGCCTGATTGAAGTCCTCCGAAGAGAAAATATACATAAGCTTGTCTTGCGCTCGACGGTTTTGATAATTGGCTTTGAGCATGGCCGCGTACTCACTTTTGAGTAGGTTGATTTGGTCCTCCAAACTCACCACTTCTCCTTGCATCGAACTTATGTCTTGGTCGATTTCATCAATTTCTGAGCTCATGTTGTTGATGAGACGCTTGCGCAAATTGATTTGTTTGTTGAGAATGAGCAGCTGCTGATTTGTAGCCTGCTTGTTTTCTTCCGCCTCGGCAATAAGCTTCTTTGTGTAGCGAATTTGCTCGTTGATGACATCGCGCTGCTTCTGCAGTTCTGCTTTGGACTGACCAAACCCTGCAAAGGCCATTGCCATAAAGGCAAAGAGTATGAATACAGTTTTATTCCCAGCGACGATCATAATTCTCAGGTATGTCGAAATCGATTTTATACGGCTTGTTGACGCTCAATCTGGTGATCTTGAACTTTAACTCTTGCCAAGTATCTGCGGAGGTTACTTTAAAACGTCCTTTGGACGGATACAATTGCCCATCTTCTTCTTTGAAGTCTGCATAGTTGAGCTCAATGTCACGGTTGTAGTAGAAATCATTGAATAAGGATCGCTCCAATTTGAAGTTATAGCCGTTCATCCAAAAGCGCTTTACCGTGATCTCATCAAACTCCGCTCTGTTCTTCAAGCGGCGGTATTTTTTCTCTGATGGCGCAATGGTAAAATTGGTAGATGGGAGAACTTCTTTTTCATCTATGCCGACGATCTTTTTCAGTTTTCTGCTGAATTTGGCCATTACACAATACTGTTGATCATCGATAATATTGGTGTAATTGTCCTCGTGCTTGTCTAGAAATATGGCATTGCCGACTAGGATATTTTGAATCAAATCAAAGTCCAACTCCATTTGCGCTACTTCGCTTACCTTTTCAAAATTTCCAAGGTAATAGTGCTTGTTGTTGGGAATCTTGCTAATGTATTTTAGCGAATCGGGCGTGATTACCATTCGGATCATTTCGATGTTGGCAGTAGGCGCAATCGAGATCCAAATAATGCTATCCTTGCGCATGCGGACCGTCGCTTTGAAATCTTGAGACTTGTCTGGAGAGTCAAAATCTACCGACATTTTCATCCCTATCCACTCAAAGTCGAAATCTGCTTTTTTATTCTTGTTTATTACTGTGCCAGCGCCGTACTTGCGCAACGGTTTTCCCTTGGCAAGTCTTCTTGAATTGGAGCATGATGAAAACATCAACGCACTCAAAAAGACCAATATCACCCATCTCGAATCCCAGCGCAGTCTACTCATAGAGCGTCTTTTCTTCGATTTTCTTGCGTAGATTTTCTGTATCAGCTCCTAGTTCTAAGGCCTTTTGCCAGAAATATAGAGCTTCTTCTTCGCGGTTGTTTTTGAAAAGGGCGTCACCAAAATGTTCAACTACTTCTGGACTTTGATCTCCGCCTGCATCCATAGAAGCTTGGATCCAGTTGAGTGCTTCTTCGAATTTTCCTGTTTGGAATAATACCCAGCCATACGTGTCTTGGAAAGACGGCTGACCAGGTTGAATTTCATTGGCATGTTTGGCCATTACCACTGCACGAGGAAGGTTTTCCTTTCGCATGGATAGGTAATAGGCGTAATTGTTCAATACAAATACATTGTCTGGATTGATACGCAGCGCCTCTTCATAACTATTGTCCGATTTGCTGTGCTCGCCCATTTTGTGGTAAATATCTCCAAGCGAAGCAAAAAACTGCGATTCCAACCCCGGATTCTCGATGACTAGCATGCGGCCCATGTTTAGGTTGTCGACTGCTTCATCAGTATTGCCATTTTCACCTTGAGAAATTCCCAAGTAAAGAAAGAATTCAGGCTGTGCAGGGAAGAGGTTAACAGCTTCTTGGCTTTCTTCTTCAAGCGCCTTCCAATTGGCCAACTGTGATTCAAGGATTAAAAGTTGAGTCCAAATGGTGCTGCGTGTTTTATCCAATTGCACTGCTTTGAGATACATGTTGCGCGCTTCTTGAATGCGGTTTTCTCGCAAGTGATAGTCGCCGTACATGGCATATGCTTTTGACTCACCAGGGTGAACGTCTACTGTAATGTCCAGTAACTTGTAGGCTCGTGGGAGCATATCAGGGTTGTAATCCGTCACAGAATAGAATCGAAGTAAAACCCCAATTTTCTCATCGATGGAAACTTCATCGCTTTGAAAAGCAATTAGCATTTCTTCATACGATTGCTGGTCTTTTCCTTTGGTAGCGTAATATTCCGACAACAGCATGTGATAAAAACCACTATTGGGATCAATGCGCTTCATTTTTTCAAAAGCCTCAAGCGTCTTTTTGTCGTCGCCGCTTTCCGCATAGAACTGCGCGAGCATGCCTTGATATTCAATTTGGCTAGGGTATTGAGCAACGAGCTTTTCCAACTCCTCGAGTGCTTTTTCTGGCTTACCCATTTGCATGTAGAGTTGTTGCTTTTGAAAGCTTAGC
>JBLHIB010000126.1:0-8907 GCA_047615865.1 Gammaproteobacteria bacterium | reverse complement strand
TGTTAGCCATTGAAGGGTGGTACATATTTGGCGATCTTGATTGCCTGATTTTCGTAACTTTCGAAGTCAACTTCAATTCTATGCAATTATTCAAATACCTACTTGCTTTTTCCGCTCTTTCAATTATGGGTAAAGCTGCATTTGCCCAGAATTGTGATACCCTTTTCATCCATCTTGAAACTGGAATTTGGGCCGAAGAAATTAGCTGGACACTTGTAGATTTGGACGGGATCGTTGTTGACGAACAAGCCGTTTTTGAAAATGAAACCACCTACGATTGGGAATTGTGTATCGAGCCAGGGTGTTACCATTTCATTCTTGCCGATACCTATGGAGACGGATGGCAAGGCGGAGAAATTTGGGCTTACAATAGTGCCGATGAACAGGAGTTTTATGGTACACTCCCAGATGGATTTGATATAGACATTCCTATGTCTCATCAGGGAGTATGTGGATGTACAAATCTGAATGCCTTAAATTTTGATTCAACCGCAAATTTTGAAGATGGCTCCTGCTTAGAATGCAGCGATAACTATGTCATTCTTACTCTATCTACAGGGATTTGGGCTGAAGAGATTAGCTGGGAAATTCTAAATGATGAAAACGTCATCGTAGAATCGGGAATTGGATATTTGGACAACACGACGTATACAATTCCGATGTGTTTACCCGACAATTGCTACCGACTGCACATGTACGACAGTTTCGGCGATGGGTGGCAAGGTGGTCAAGCTGAAATCCATGATGCTCAAGGAAACTTTATCGTAGGAGGAACAGTGGCGATGTTTGAAGGTCAGGCCATGGTTCATTTCTCATTGGATCAAGGTTGCGAAATTCCTGGGTGTATGATTGGCACTGCTTCTAATTATAGTCCCACAGCTACTTACGACAATGGGGGCTGTCAATTTATTTCTGACAATATCGATCTGCTCGGACAGTGGACAGATGAAACCCTCGAGAACAATGGCTTTGGTGGTCCATTTGAAGAAGTATACGGCCTTACGGTCAACGGAAGGGAGTTTGGAGTAATCGGATCCACAGCTGGCACACATATCATTGATGTAACCGACCCTGAGAATTGCGTTGAAGTAGCGCTGTTACCAGGAGCTTTTAATGGGCCTGGTGTTACACACCGGGACTTCCATACACACGGTGACTACCTGTACGCTGTATGCGACCAAGGAGCAAGTACATTGCAAGCAATTGATGTCTCAGGTTTACCAGGAAGTGCTTTCATTGCATATGACTCAAATGAATTGTTGGAGCGTTCACACAACATCTTCATTGATACGCTCACGAGCAAACTATACGCTGTTTCAGCGTCAGGAAATTTATTCTCGTCTCCTTTGCTAGTTATCGATATTTCAAATCCACTTGATCCCGTGTTACTTCATGACATGGATGGTATTATTCCATCAACTCATGACATTCACGTAGAAAATGACCTAGCCTTTATCAACTGTGTGGGTGCCGGAATGTATGTCTATGATTTTAGCGGTGAGACACCACTGTTTACCGGGGCGCTCACAGAATATCCTGATCAAGGAACCAATCACTCCTGCTGGGTTGATCACGAAACCGGAATCTGTGTCTTTGCAGATGAAACACATGGAGCAACGTTGAAGGTCTGTGACGTAAGTGATGTCACAGATATCCAAGTGCTAAGCATGTTTAGCTCAGGAGTAAACCCGGAATCTGTTGCGCATAACCTGTTTATCAAAGATCACTTTGTGTTTGTTTCGTACTATCATGACGGTCTGCAAGTGTTTGATATATCCGACCCTTATAACCCTCAGAAAGTCGCTTACTACGACACATTTCCAAATGATACGCATGTCGGCTTTCAAGGAGCTTGGGGTGTTTATCCGAATCTCCCTTCAGGGAACATTCTCATCTCCGATATGAAGGCTGGTTTGTTTGTACTGGAATTTACCCCACCCGAAGGAGTCCTCTGCGAAGGGGAAACATTGCAGTTGGGAGACCTTCAAATCGCAGAAGCCGGTTTTTATACGACAGTAACTACCGATTCATTGGGTTATGATGACATGCAAATCCTCAATGTTACTGAGTATCCAGTTTATGAAACCCAAATAGATTACGAACTAACCTTTGGCGACAGCATCCTGATAGAAGGCGAGTATATAATGGATCCGGGTGTATACAACGTAAATCTTACTTCGATCAATGGTTGCGATAGCCTTGTGGTCTATTCTGTAGATGTTATTGCTGGGTGTTCCATAGGCACGATTAGCGTTGGCACGCAAACGCCCTGCAGCCCTGGAGCAGAATTCTATTCGCAAGAAGTCACTTTTGAATATTTCAACGAACCTCTTACTGGCACGGTGAATCTAAATGGGCAATCATTTTCGATCGATGGATCTGCGCAGACAGTCGTGCTCATTGATCTGCCTTCCGATTTTATCGCTGTAGATCTCACCATTTACTTTTCCGCTGCGTCTAGTTGCACAACGACAATTGTTTCAGCTTGGATAGCAGCAGGGCAGTGCTGTGTAGGAGACTTGAATGGCGATCAGATTGTTAATGCTATTGACTTGCTCATTTTTCTCAGTGAGATTGGATGCAGCATTGATTGCGATTACGATCTTACGGGAGACGGGGTGGTGGATACACAAGACCTCCTTCTCTTCCTTGGGAACTTCGGACAAATTTGCTCATAGAAGTTTGGCCAGATCGGCTATTTCAGTAAAAACAAGTAAGTCAATTGAGTTATGAATATCCCGATTTACCAAGTAGATGCCTTCGCTTCAAATTGCTTCTCAGGAAACCCCGCAGCCGTCTGCATTTTGAATTCATGGCTTTCATCAGAAACCATGCAGGCCATCGCACAAGAGAACAACCTTTCCGAAACAGCTTTTCTCGTAGGCTGCAATGATCGTTATGAGCTACGATGGTTTACTCCCCTGGCCGAAATGGATCTGTGCGGACATGCGACTTTGGCTTCTGCATATGTTCTCATATATGAATTGGGCATTGATGCTTCTGTGTTATTCTTTGAATCCCGAAGCGGCGAATTGCAAGTGACTAGAAGAGGTGAGGACCTCGAACTCAATTTTCCTGCTGATGATTGTAAGCCTGTTCAAGCCCCAGACAGATTGGAGGAAGCATTGGGGACAAGCTGCCCCGAAGTATTTCGTGGAAAGACTGATTACCTGGTGATCGCCAATAGCCAAGCTGCGCTCATGAAACTGGCGCCCAACTTTCATTTGATGAGAAATATCGGGGTCCGTGGCGTAATTGTTACCGCTCCAGGAGATGATGTTGACTTTGTTTCTCGTTTCTTTGCGCCCGAAGTTGGCGTCGACGAAGATCCTGTGACGGGATCGGCACACACGACGCTTACTCCGTATTGGTCGAAGAGATTGGGCAAGTCAGAAATGAGTGCTCTTCAACTTTCGACTCGAGGCGGAGAACTTCAATGCACATTGCAAGCCGATCGCGTACTAATTCGTGGAAAAGCAGTGTTGTACCTCAAGGGAGAGATTTACATCCCCGACTAATTTTGACATTGGAAAGCACCTATGCTGTCGAGTTTTCAAAATATGAATGCATCTGAAAAGAGATTTGCGCTTGTCGCTAGTCTCCTTATGCTTGGATATTTTCTCCTGCAATGGAAAAATGGCCGCGATCAGATGTATGATTTTCAGGTTTATTATGGTGCTGCTAGTCAGTTGATGAATGGTGAAACACCCTACGGACAGGCTTTTGGAGTGAGTTCGGGGATTTATAAGTATTCTCCTATTGCACTGCTCATTTTCATGCCTTTTGCGCTCTTGCCGTACAAACTAGCCTCATCATTGTTCTTTTTCTTGATCGCCGGGACTTTGGTTTATGTGATGACTCACCTCTTCCGACTCACGGAAAAAATGTTCACCCATTCCCCTTATTCAGGTTGGGCTATGGTGCTCATAACCTTGGTCTTATCCGATGTTTTCGGCAGGGAATTGCACCTCGGAAATATCAACTTGCTGTTGCTAGGTTTGTTTCTTTTAGCCTATCGGCAAATGTCCAAGCGCCGTTCTAGACTAGGCGGTCTGCTCATGGGACTTGGGATCTTATTTAAACCACATTTTGTGATTGTCATCCCTTGGCTTATTGTCCGAAAGGAGTGGAGTAGCGCATTGTGGCTCGGTATAGGCATCCTCGGCGGACTGCTCATCCCGGCGATAAGTTTGGGATGGACAGGCAACATGAACCTGCTCGAAGACTGGTATGGAGCACTTACCATTCACAACGTCGATCTAGTGGATAGTCCGAATACGCTCTTTGGAATCATCAACACATTTGTACTCAACCCCATTGGGATTCAGGTGGGGAAGATATTCCCACTTGTTGTCATTGGAATAACTGGGCTCGTATACCTCTGGTGGCTCAACCGACATGGTTGGAAGGATGTTCAGCCAAAGGATAAATTCCTCGAGTTCGCAGTCTTGCTCGCCCTCATTCCCAGTCTGGCCCACACCGATACGGAGCATTTTCTACTTGCAGCACCCTTGATGGTTTTATTGGTCGGCGGAATCTTCACACTGGAGAAATTCAAATGGGTCCTCGCCATCGCATTTGCCTTGTGCACAATCCCTTGGTACCTGAACACACCAGACATAATAGGGGCAACCGCAACCGAGTTCATGGACTTGAGTGGAGTTCTTGGTATGTCTAGCTTTTTAGTAGTCATTTCAGCCATCCTAATGACACAAAAGCTCGACTAGTCACCTCGTTAACCCTACGTTGGTGATAAGCTTTGTCATGTTAAGTGCGCCCATCCTTACGCTCTTTTATCTTTAGGCTCGATTATTGAGATATGAGCACTATGTTATTAAGATTATTCCTTGCCCTCACGCTATTGGCTTCGTTTTCGACGACCATTCTAGCCCAAGATTACAGTGTAAAAGACAAAAAAGCGATTAAGCTCTACGAAGATGCCCAAAAGGCATACGGTCTATACTACTTCGTTGAAGCTGAAGAATTATTGCAAGATGCCATCGCAAAATCCGACCAGTTTATTGAAGCACACTTGTTATTGGCCCAGGTCTACGCCGATAAGAACAGGAATCCTGACGCGATTATTAGTTTGGAAAATGCCGTGGCAATTGACCCGTCATTCTTTCCTCTATCGTATTACTTCTTAGGTGAAATGTACTTGATCGAAGGCGACTACGACAATGCCGAAGCGAGGTTCAATCGCTATTTAGGTACTGGAATCGCAGATAATGACAAGCGAGACGCCTGTGAATTAGGAATTGCTTCTTGTCAATTTGCGCGAGTAGCACTGGCCAATCCCCGGGATTTCAATCCTATCAATTTGGGCCCCGGCGTAAACACAGAAGATCCGGAATACTATCCATGTTTGACTGCCGATGACCAGACTTTGTTATTCACCAGAGAAGTTAGCCACCCACAAGCAATGCGTGGTCGTCAGGAGGACTTTTTTGTATCCGGACGTAAAGGAGATGCTTGGGCCAATGCGAGAAATATAAGTGAAATCAATACTTTGATGAACGAAGGCGCGCCCACTTTGTCTCAAGACGGTCAAGTGCTCATATTCACGGCTTGCGAAATAGAAGGAAACTGGGGGCCTGGGAGAGCTGGTTTGGGAAGTTGTGATTTATTCTTTTCTGTGAAATCAGGAAGCATGTGGAGCAAACCTCAGAATTTGGGAGAACGTGTAAATAGCTATTCATGGGACTCCCAGCCTAGTTTGGCCTCAGATGGTCGCACGCTCTACTTCGTCCGCGGAAAATCAACCCCTTCGGGAATCAAGCAGCAGGATATCTGGGTTTCAAAACTTGGGGAAGATATGATTTGGGGCAAGCCTCAAAAGATAAAAGGAGAAGTAAACACACCAGGAGAGGAGGAAAGCGTCCTCATTCACCCGGATGGACAGACCTTGTACTTTTCGAGTAACGGACACCCAGGAATGGGCGGTTTGGACGTGTTCATGAGTAAAATTCAACCGGATGGAACATGGGGAACGCCAATAAATTTGGGATACCCGATCAACACCCACGGCAATGAGAATTCGTTGTTGGTTTCGGCTTCGGGAGAATTGGCCTATTTCGCCTCGGATAGAGAAGGTGGATATGGCGCATTGGACCTGTATTCATTTGTATTACCAGAAGACCTACGACCAGTTCAAGTTACTTATGCCAAAGGCGTAGTGTTTGATGCTACATCCTACAAGAAACTAGAGGCTAGAGTTCAAGTTATCGATCTAGAAACAGGATTGGTTGCTGCGGAGAGTTATTCAAACCCTAAAACGGGAGAGTTCTTAGTGTGTTTACCAATAAACCATGACTACGCCCTGAACTCCAGCCGCGAACGCTACTTATTCTATTCAGACAACTTCTCCTTAAAAGAAACAGGAGTATCCACCCCCTTCGAGATCGAAGTTCCCATGGAGAAGATCAAGCCAGGCAGCAAAGTGGTCATGAGTAATATCTTCTTCGACACCGACAAATACGACCTCAAACCGAAATCCATCGTCGAGCTAGACAAGCTAGTCGAGTTCCTAATCCTCAACCGCCACACCCGCATAGAAATAGGTGGTCACACGGATGATGTAGGCGGTGATGCAGCCAATCAAGTCCTAAGTGAAAAACGTGCTCAAGCAGTGGTTGATTACGTAGCATCGAAAGGGATCGAGGCATTCCGACTAGTCGCCAAAGGCTATGGTGAGACGCAGTTCATTGTTCCGAATACGGATGATGCTTCAAGGGCTAAGAATAGAAGGACGGAGTTTATGGTTGTTGAGTAGTGTTACGGTTGAACGCGTTGCAAACGCGTTCAAAAGTTTACAAGACGACCCAAACCAATCATCGCTGTAAATCCCATTGTATCAATTCGCAACTGGTGCATTATATCCATCGTGAGAATTTTTTTGATTGATATTTCCGTTGTTAAGAAATACTCGATATTCGAGAAGAGGTAGTTGTTAAATTCGTGTTTGAACGCGTTTCCAAACGCGTTCAAAAGTGAATAATTACAACCCCAAACTCAAGTATTACTCTACTGTCTCTCATGCGCGTTTGCAACGCGTTCAAATGTATCCAAGTACCGCCAAAGCCAAGTATCACAACCGTTGTCACCAATTTCTAACCGCCACATTTCTGTTCCAACATAACAAGTCTTTCTATCAAAACCAAAATAACGCGCACGAGCGGGGAAGTATGAGTTGAGTCAAAAAAAAAGAGCCTAGTCAATATGACCAGGCTCTTTTACATAATTTGTTAAACGAACAAGCTTACTTCTGAATAATAACTCTTACAGATTCAACTTTCAGTTCGCTAATAATCCTTAGGAAATAAACACCGCTTGCCACATTCGAGACATCCAGTTGATTTCCATCATTCATAGCATCAACGATTACCAATCTTCCTTTTGAATCGATAAGCTTAATCTGTGTTCCTGTTTGTTTCAGTAAATCGCTCTCAATGATGAGATAAGATGAAGCTGGATTAGGATACACATTTAATGACTCTTCAAGAAGTTCAGATACTGTTGTCGAGATAATAGTGAATTCTTCCATAACCACATCACCTTCACATCCCTCTTCATTCGTTTCAATGACAGAAATGGTTGCTAAGCCTGATTCACCCCAAACAACAGTCACTGAAGTAGTTCCCTGTCCAGATATGACAGCGCCGTTTGATGCTTCCCATGCATAACTGCTGCCCAATGTACTAGAGTAGAAGTAGTCTTCCGACGACAGAGGGTCAGGGGTAGTGTTTCCTACAATGGCGAATAACTCCACATATTCACAAGTTCCATCATCATCCGTCGCATTTGAATCGAAATTACAAGCATCAGGATCAGTACAACCCTGAGTATTCAGTATTTCTCCTTCACAACCACAATCGTCTTGGATCAAGTCGTTTACAGTGTCAGAATCGCCATCGTCGCAAGAGTCTCCTATTAGAGTGCAATTTCCATCGTTGCAACCTGCTAACGCGTCGTAGTTGCAAGCATTGATGTTGTTGCAACCTGGATAGGTACACGAGTCATCATCTATAGTAGAGCTTGCGTCGTAATTACAGGCAGTATCATCTGTGCAGCCGAGGCAAGAATAATCACAAGATCCATTGTCAACATCCGCTTCTGAATCGTAGTTGCATGCATTAAAATCTATACATCCATCTGTGCATCCGTCAAATAAGCAGCTGCTGTCATCGCAATCGGCACCAGCATTGTAGTTGCAGGCCTCTGGATCAGTACATCCTGATGTATCCGTTCCACCGCAATTACCACACTCATCAAAGTATATGCACGAGCCATCATCACAACCTGCTTCTGAGTCATAGTTACAAGCGATAAGATCGATGCATCCCGCCATTTCTGATCCGCCACAGTTTCCGCATTCATCCCAGCTTAAACATGATCCATCATCACAATCAGCAGAAGAATCGTAGTTGCACGCCATAGAATTTGTGCAGCCCGCCATGTTTCCTGGACCTCCGCATACATCACAAGCATCATAAAAAAGGCATGCGTCGTTGTCTATGCAATCAGGATCCGCATCGTAGTTACACGCCTCAGGATTGTTGCATGTGCAGCAATCGAAGTTGCACGATCCATCATCACAGCCGCTCCAAAAGTTATAATTACAAGCTAGTTCATCAGTACAACCAGGGTAACTGCATAAATCAGCGATGTTACATTCCGTGTTGGCCATTGGATCATAGTTGCATGCGTCATCGTCCATGCATCCTAAGACAGTTCCTGCACCACCGCAGTCTCCGCATATATCTTCATATATACACGACCCATCATCACAACCGCTCCATAATTCATAATTACAAGCATCTTCATCAGTACAACCAGGATAGCTGCACAAGTCAGCGATGTTGCATTCTGTATCGGCCATTGGATCATAGTTGCATGCATAATCATCCA
>JBLHIB010000125.1:0-9511 GCA_047615865.1 Gammaproteobacteria bacterium | reverse complement strand
TTGTGAGCTTTAGTTTTTGATCAATTTTCCTGACTGCATGATTTCAAAGTCATTTGGCATAATTCTTCAGTATTATATACCAGATTCAAGATACTGAGTTATTCAATATTCTCCACTAATTACTTTTTTCTGCCCACAAATAGTGTCTGTCCACAAGGCGAACACGGAGAAATTCAATTCAATTCTAAAAGGCATACGCAAGGCTATTATGACTTCATCATTCAAAGAGAAATTTCCGCGAGCAGGTCAGAAACTTGCACTAAATTAAATACTGTTTTGCCAACAGTATATCTAATTGGCTTGTTTCTCTTTCAGTTTATTGATTTTTGAAATCATCGCTGTGGCATTTTTATTTTCTGGGTTCAATGCCAACGAATTAGTGTAATTCATTATCGCATTATCCCATTCCTCATTTATAAAATAGGCCTCACCCAAACTGTCGTATAAATCAGCGCTATTGGGCATCAATATCACTCCATATTGAAAAACTTTAATTGCTCCTTTAGGTTTTTTCATATCGTCCAACCATTCATAACCTAAACTATTTATGATATTTTCAAAACCATAATCCAAAAACTCTTGTTCAGTAATTTCGGCATCGCCTAGATATTCTTTTAGAAATAAAGTTGGGTTTTCGACATCATTGTACTTTTTGTAATGGGAATAACCGATAGATTCTTTTGAGAAAAGATCGGCGATCATTGTGCGGTGATTACCTCTTTCTAATTCTGTTTCTAAATCCAATTCAACAAACTCGGAAAAATCGTGAAACAGATAAACTCTTATTGTCATTTTCTCCAAATCATAAATTGTCGAATACTGCGTGGGCGCCAATCTAGATTGAGCAAAATTTTGCATGGCCTGAGAACAATATCCCAATGTGCTTTTTTCCTCTGTGGTATTTATGAAATCTTGCCCTTTTTGAAAGTATTCCAACTCTACGTCATTCAACGATTCTATTTGTGAATAGTAGAAATTTGAAAATGACTTTTCGCTTTCATCTCCCACATACATTTCATCACCTTCTACAATCAGATATGTACCCGATTTATCCACAAAAACAAGCTGTCCATCAGCCATAGAGTTTAGATTAATAGTCTGCAGATATAGTCGAACATCTTCAACATTGGTCATTGTCTGCATAATATCCCTCACGGCATCAGCTATTGGCACTATCAATTTCCCATCTGTATTTTTAACTTCTAAATAGGGCTCCCAAAAACCATCAAACATCAATCCTGATTGATTTATAGCTCCTTGCGCGAAATTGTTCAACAGTCCCATATACATTACCCCAAAAGTGCTTTTAGTTCCTGCTTCGAACCAAAACTGGCTGTTGGGACTTGTGAAATCTTCGTTGTTACCGACAATGGTTGTTCCATTCTTCGAAACTTTGTACATACTGCAAGCCAAACCCAACTTAGAAAAGGGTATCAGCAATGCCAATAAAATTATAGTTGTTAAATTTTTCATCAATTGTATCTCCAATAAAATTAATTGCAAGACGATTGCAATTTGCTTTTGTTTCGGCCTAGTGTTGCCACCAGCTTAATTATAGTTACCAAACAGAATATAAGACTAGGACTTCAATAACTCATGAGTAATACCCCAATTAATCCGCATTCATTGCAAGCCCACTAATCAACTTCCCAAGTAACTATTCCCGTCCCATCAAAGAACTGTGGATAATACTGTCGCATAAGCTGAATGATAAACTCCAATGGTATATCATCGAAATGACCGTAATACTCCATGTACTCCATAAAATCGGCGCCATCGCGGTCGTACGCTTGGAAGATGGAATCGTCAATGGCATTGAACGACAAAGATTGCACTCCCATCTTATCGCACAGCGCTTGGTTGAATGCTGGTGTGCATTTGACCCACTTTTCATCGACCAAAACGTCAACGTAACCGTGCGGAACGAGAATATTTGTTCCCATGAGTTTTTCTAGACGCGCCGTGCCCATGTGGTTGCGGACTTTGGCGAGACCTAGCCTGGCGGGCAGACCGACGCTCCGGTAGCAAGCGACCAAGAAGGCGGCTTTATCTATACAATGACCATAGCTGCGGGTGAAAAGCAGACTGCATTTGAGCTGTTCTTTTTTAAGACGAATATCAAGGGGCATGTAATCAAATGCATCACGGACGGCCAAATACAGCGAAATAGCCAATGCCTTATCCGACGAGCGATCGGCGTGCTTTTGGATGAACTCCTCGAAGCCGGGTTCTTCGTAATCGAAATAGTATGTTGATTCTAAATAATTCTCAAGCATGGTTTGTCTCTTGCCAAATGAAAAACGTTAAGAAAAAGCAGAAAAAGGTAATGCCCGTCTGCAATTCTACAAAGCTCTCAAACAGCATATTGAATGTGCAGAGAAACAGAAAAACTCCGGGTAGGATCAACTTTTTTTGCCAGACAATTCGGGCCAAGGGCACCATCGAAAACAGCAAAACCAATAAACCCAACCAGCCTAACTCCACGCCCGTCTGCAAATACTGATTGTGGGAATTCAACTGATGATCGGCGGCAGTCTCTTCCCCTTGTTCCTTGTACAATTTCACCAGCTCAGGGGTGACATCGCCCGTGCCTACTCCAAAAGGATGACTAAGCATCAGATTGACGGAATTCTTCCAAGTCACGATACGAACTTGAGAACTGGTAACCGCCTTTTCTTTCACTTGGACTTGCTGCGTGCCGGTATGAATGGCAGAGTCTACCCTCTTGGCTGTAGCCGGCAGAAACCATGTGCTTCCGAAAAGGGCAAGGGATATAGTTGTAAGAACGATCTTTCGCCGATCCATTTGCACAAAGTGCCGAACCAAGAAAAACACCAGAACGGCTCCCATTGATAGCAAACCAGCTCTTGAGGCAAGCATCCCCACAAACACTGCAGAAACCATGAGCAGACTGATTTTAAAGATATAATCAAGCTTCTTAGATCGGTCAAGAGTGAGTATGCACCAAGACCATGCAAAGACATTGTAAACCGCCAAATACGTGGGATGAAAGTGCAGCGCAAGCCTTTTGTAGGACAATTCCTGCCAGCTTCCGTCGGGGAGAAATTTTATATAACCAGCGACAAGCGCAAATAAATCAAACCCCAAAGTACCAATCGCAAAAGCCGTCATAATCCACTTTTGAGCGCCATTCACCTGTTTGGGGGCAAGGGAAAACAGCAATGGAAAGACCAATAGAGAAGCCTTGTACTCTAGAAACTTGGCCGAAGAACTTGGATCCTCAGACCAGAGCATACCAATGACGTACATCAAATACCATCCGCTCAAAACGATTGTCGTTGTCACTGGTTTTCGCCATTTCAATCGGGCTACACCAATAATTATCAAGATAGACATGAGCAGAGGCACGAACATTTTGGCCCCGGAAAATCCAAACGCAATGGCTAGGATTATGGCACAATACAGCATATCAACCCTGCGCAACTTCATGAGTGAATGGGGTTGAATCCGATAGCTTGTCTCAAACTTGGATGGAATGTAAAATGCTTTGTCATGAGGTTCGGAATAGTGCAAAAATAACAAAAGGAGTGCCCGCATGGCATCGTCCTACAAATAAGCTATCCAAAATCCTACAATCTTATCACCTTCTCACCTTCATACATAGCCTTCTAGCCCGCGTACAACAAAGAAGTCTATTGCACGATCCCTTCGCACGGGTCACCCTTATTCACTTTTAAAAACTATAGTCATGAAATACTGTCTCACCGCATTCTTATCGGTTTTTATCGCCAGCTCCTCTTTGGCCCAAGAATTTCAAATTTCAAAGGGCACAGACCTCACAGAAATATTTTATTCAAGCATTCAACTTCCCGACAAATCATACATCTCCTGTGGTTTGGCTAGCGGATATGGGGAAGGCGGACTCAATATGCTTGCCACCAGAACGAATTCCATTGGTGAAACAATGTGGACCAAAGTATACACCTCCGGGGGCAACGAAGACATGCGCTCTATGGATATGGCTCCAGATGGATCTATCTATTCTTGTGGATACACTTATACGCCTAAAGGTAATATCCAGATCGCCTATACCAAGATCAATACCGACGGAAGCATAGCCTTCTCCAAGCAGTTCGGTGGCGCTCAAGGAGACGCTGGGGAGGAATTGGTTGCGATTCCTGATGGTGGATTCGCAGTGCTTGGTTCGACCCAATCGTATAACCAGACTCCTGATTCTGATTGTATTTTAACCCGCTTTGATTCAGAAGGCGAACTACTTTGGGCCACGGGATTCGGAACAGCATCGGGGGAAAGTCCGAAGTCTCTATCGATCACCCAAAACGGACATTTTCTTGTTAGCGCCACCTACAGACCAGACCCGGAAGAAGGGCTAAAAACGATGATTTCCGTCCTGGACAGCAATGGACAGTTGGTGCGATCTTTGCACATAGGACATGGTCCCGATAACGATATCGCTCGAGGAGTTATTGGTTTCAACGGTGGATACTTGATTTTTGGAGAAACCTACAACACAAGTACTGGTTCGACAGAGGTGTTTTTTGTACATACCGATCTTGATTTCAATGTGATTTGGCAAAAGATGTTTGGTGGCGATCTCTATGAACACATCACAGCTGCGGTTGCAGATGATGAAAACACATTTACTGTGTGCGGACAAACTAGCACATTGGGCGCTGGCGGAGTTGATGGTTACATTGCCCAATTTGATAATACGGGAGAAATCATATGGATGAAAACCTATGGTGGCGACAGTAAAGATATCTTTTTCAACTTGCTACCAACTAGCGATGACGGGTATATAATCAGTGGCTACAACCGTAGTTTCACCTCCAGCTTCTCGAATGCTTGGATCATCAAGACCAATGAACGAGGGGATTGCGCGTGCAATCAGAGCGCTGCAACAACGCTGCCTACATACGGCGTCTCGCTTGATATACAGCTCATGGAAGTGAGCTCATATCCCATTGACGACACCCCTACCGATTGGGAATTGACAACCTTAAATGCTGAAGATATTTTCTCTGATTTGATTTGTTCGTTTGGAATTGAGGAGGACGGGACCGACAGCACAGATGAAGTTACATCGGTGTCGGAGGGAAATTCAAATATTCAGCTGGAGGTCTACCCGAACCCCAGCGAAGGAATGGTCTACTTGACGATGCCAAACATAACTGAAGATCAGACGTTGCAGGTATACAGCTTGTCTGGAAAGTTGATCACACGAAAGCATATCCCGGCAACCTATGACGACTTGTATCCTCTCGATCTAAGTGATCTAGGAGTGGGTGTCTACATTATTCAGATGGTGTGGTCAGGAGGTGTCTATTCGAAACGGCTCAGCATCAAATAGAATCTACATATACTCGCTTAACTCGAGCCAGCGCATTTCCTTTTCATCGAGTGATTGGCTTACCTGCCCCAGCTCCTGTGACAATGCCATCAAATCCTCGTGGCCAACGACTTCACCCGAATTCATCTTGACTGCCAGGAGTTCCTTTTTCTTAGTTAACCCAGGAATATCTTTCTCCAATTGGTCGAATTCATATTTCTCTTTGAACGACATTTTGGTTTTAGACGCCTCCTGTTTTTCCTTCTTACGTATGGCTTTCTTTTCTTGAGCGCCTTTTCTTTCAGCGCGTGCAATACTGGCTTGTTCACTTCTCCAAGAGGTGTAGTTGCCCGTAATATCCTTCATATTGCCACTGCCATCAAGCGCAAGGATATGATCACAGAGCTTGTCCATTAGAAATCTGTCGTGACTTACGATGATGAGTACACCTGGAAATTGCAAGAGGTAATCTTCAAGGATTGCCAAGGTGAAGACATCCAAATCATTGGTAGGCTCATCGAGAATCAGTACGTTGGGATTGCTCATGAGGACGCAGCACAAGTGCAAACGCTTCTTTTCTCCACCACTCAACTTCTCCACCAAATCCCGTTGCGCATAACGCGAGAAAAGAAAGCGCTCCAACATTTGTTCGGCCGTGATCTTCTTTCCATTTTTAAGTGGAATAACATCGGCTATTTCGCGAACAACCTCAAGTACACGCTGACCAGGCTTTATGTTAAGTCCACTTTGCGAAAAGTATCCAAAAGCAACAGTCTCTCCGATAACGACTTTACCTGAATCTGGTTGATCTTTTCCCGTGATCAGATTGAGAATGGTGGTTTTGCCCGTGCCATTTCGACCGGCAAGAGCCACTCGCTCGTTGGTTTTGAAAATATAGTCCAGTCCTTTGAGAATAGGAATATCTCCGTAGGCCTTCTTTACTTTATGAAACTCAATGATCTTACTTCCCAATCGCTGGATATTGATCTCAAGTTTCATCTGATCTTCCTCCAAACGCACACTGGCATTGGCCTGAACCGATCCGAACTGATCTTCTCTATATTTTGACTTGGTAGTTCGCGCTTTTGGTGTGCTTCGCATCCATTCTAACTCGCGTCGCATCAAGTTTCTTGCCTTGTCTCGGGAGGCATATTCCACCTCTTCACGCTCGGATTTCTTTTCCAAGAAGTACGAGTAATTTCCCTTATAGCGATAGAGTTGCTCGTTGTCCAATTCCAGTATCTCATCACAGATAACTTCCAGAAAGTACCTATCGTGAGTGATCATCAATATAGTTCGGCTAGACTGGGCAAGGTATTCTTCCAGCCACTCAATCATATCAAGGTCCAAGTGGTTGGTAGGCTCATCCAGCAATAAAAAGTCAGGATCTTCGATGAGCACGCGTGCCAGAGCAATGCGTCGCTTTTGACCACCGGAAAGTATGTTGATTTTTTGCTCTAGATCGTGAATTCCCAGTTTGCCAAGAATCTGCTTAGACTGCGCTTCATAGTCCCAAGCATTTTCGCGGTCCATACCATCACAGGCATTTTGAAAGTCTTCGGCAGAAGTTCCCTCTTTAAGGGCCAGTTCGTACAGTCGAATAGCGGTGAGCATAGCATTCGAACCGCTAAACAGATTATCTAGAATACTTATTGAATCGTCCAAGCCATGTTCCTGAGAGAGCATGCCCACGCGCACATCCTTGTTGAAGACAATATTCCCTTCATCTGGGACATCCAATCCAGCAAGAACATTCAGAATAGTTGACTTCCCAGTACCATTTCGAGCGACCAATGCGATTTTTTGTCCGCGGTTAATTCCAAACGACACATTTTCAAACAATGTTCGAATACCATACGTTTTGGAGATGTTTTCTACCGACAAATAATTCATTCGGCAAATGTAGCCTTCAAAAGGGTCTTGGTCTAATTTTTTTCATTTGCCTGAAAGGCGGATATAAAACGCTCAGAATCACTTCAACTAGCGATCGATATCCAGCACGGCATAATGGAAATTATCACTGAATCCAACAAGAATAGGCAGTGTTTTCGGTGTCGACTTTCAAGGATCATGCCCAATTTCTCCAACAATTTGATCGACCGCGCATTGTCAACAGCCACGCCAGCCTCAACACGATGCAGATTAAGCGCTCCAAAACCATGATTAAGGACCGATTCCACCGCTTCAAAAGCATATCCTTGCCCCATTTTTCAGGGGATAAACTTTAATAATCCTCTGCACTTCTATACCGGTCGGGCTTTAAATCATGCCCACTTGACCAATAAAAGTCTCGTCCTCTTTTTTACGCGATCCAGGCCAACGTTTTTCCTTTTCCCTCGCCTATGATCAGATGCTCCAAGAACTTCTCGGTCACCTCAAGCGATTTTGGAATTCCTATCGTTGAACATAGCGACGCTCTCACGGCTGTTCATGTCGTGGACATTTGCAACATCAAGAGCAGCAATCGGACACAGGATTAATCTTTCGGTTTCTAAAATCATTTCGCAAGCGTATCATACTCCTCTTCAAGCTCCTTTCTCTCTTCCTTCGTATAGATTTCCGAATGCTTAAAACTCTTTTGGAACTGGTTCAAGCTTTCAGAACAATCTACTTCCATCCTCTTCTGAGCATCAGCTATGTATAAATACACCTCTGAAAAATTGGGATACTCTTGAGCGAAGATGTTCCATGTTTTGATAGCTTTTTCAAAATGATATTCGTTGAAATATTGCCAACCCATACCGTTGAGCACACCCAATGAATTGGGGAGTTTTTGCCCGTAATGTGCTTCTACGGCAGAATTTTCGGGATCGAAGTCCTCAATATCTATTTCGAAAAATGACTGCTGTTGGCGGACCCAAAATTCAAAAATATCATATAAAGCCGGAGCGATCGTAAGGCCTGGAGTTGCATTGTGATCGGCACCTGGAAAAAGCACTCCTTTGATATCAAAAGTGGCATGATCCTTGGCGAGTAGCATACTATCCATTTCCATAAAATCCTCTGGATAATCATTGCCTATTCCATAACGGTAATACTTGGTATGCTTGGCGCTATGCGCAAATATCTGCTCCATCGTATCCACTAAATTCACGCCTTTTTCGAGCATAAACGGACTCAAAGAAACGACTGCATTGAGATCATTATGCCGCTTGGCAAATAGATAAGTCGTAAAGTAACCATAGCGAGAATGTCCTATAAGCGTTCGGAACTTGCTAGCTTGAAACTGACCTTCCATAAGTGGAAGGATTTCATTGAAAAGGAAATTCTCGTTTTCCATTCCTAGAGTATGTTCCGATTGGCCTTCGAGCAGCGTTTCCAAATAGCGAGGATATACCTCTTCTCCATCGATGTCTATGTATTGTTCGGACTCAATGCCAACAATCACGCAAGAGGGCATTTGTTCGTTGCTCGTGAGGTAATCAATTGTATTGAGGATGTATTGATGGCTTCGGGGATTTTGTCGGTCAAAAATCACAACTACAGGATAGGACTTCTCCATTCCCTTTTGCCATTCAAAAGGCACCGTGATTGTCAGCGATTTCTCATATCCCAAATTGGTCGAATAGACCGTGGTGTCAAGCAGATGGACATAGCGCTCATAATCTTGCGAAGAGAGGCTAGAACCAAGTATCAGGAAAGAGAAGAGGACAATTAGTTTATTCATACATCATTTGTTGGACATCCTCCTTTTTTACCAAAACTATGATGTCATGCAGGTGGGTATATATTACCAAAGGCACAATTATTCCTGGAAGAAGGATGTATGGAAAGTACATTACGGCGCGGTTGGGTTGATCAAATGCAAACTGTTGAAATGGGAATTCAGCAGAGAACAATCCGATTATAAGGACAGTCATCACAAGAAGCACACACACCCCATTCCAAGCAATCAGTGCTTTTCGACCAATCTTTCCTTTCAGGATCAGAAAAGCAACTATTGGCGCTGTAAGACCTGAGAGAACGTCAAAATTTCGCCCTGCGAATGTCATCGCTTCGGGAACCGTGCCATGAACAAAAAGGAAGAAGAGGACAATCTCAATTGGAACACGGATTAAGTGCATCAAAGTGCCCATTGCTCGGTTCCGTTTGGCTTCAGTGCGCCCTCGGCTTCTTGACTGCAAGGCGAAAACTATGGCGAGTGCAGCAGGAACCATGGCAACAGCAAAATGAGGGGGGAAAGTACGCGTATCGGTAAAG
>JBLHIB010000124.1:0-9645 GCA_047615865.1 Gammaproteobacteria bacterium | reverse complement strand
TCATGTTCTTCCTCGCCATTTTGTTCTTGCAAGACTATCCAGAATACATGGTGGGAGTAATTCTCATTGGTTTGGCCCGTTGCATAGCCATGGTACTTGTCTGGAATGATCTTGCCGAAGGAAGCAGTGAATATGGCGCCGGACTGGTCGCCTTGAACAGTATTTTCCAAGTCTTCGCGTACAGTTTCTACGCCTGGATATTCATTACTGTATTGCCTCCCTACTTTGGTTTCGAAGGAGCTTTGGTCGATATTTCAATAGGCACCATCGCCGAAAGCGTCGCCATTTATCTAGGCCTCCCGTTTCTCCTTGGGATTCTCTCGCGACTCATCCTCGTAAAACTGAAGGGAGAAGAATGGTACACCACAAAATTCATCCCGCGCATATCCCCTCTTACACTCATCTCGCTTCTATTTACAATAGTCATCATGTTCTCTCTCAAAGGAGAATTGATCGTTGAACTACCTCTGGATGTGTTGATTATTGCCGTTCCTCTTTTAATCTATTTCTTGCTTATGTTCCTCGTAAGCTTCTTTGCTAGCAAGGCTTTAGGAGCATCTTACGATAAGAACATAGCCATCGCATTTACGGCAACCGGAAACAATTTTGAGTTGGCCATCGCCGTAGCAATTGCCGTTTTCGGATTGAACTCAGGACAAGCTTTTGCCGGAGTAATTGGACCCTTGGTCGAGGTGCCGGCGCTCATCATATTGGTACGTGTGGCTTTCTGGTTGAAGAAGAAGTATTATCCATAAAACACATGCCTAGGTTTTGATCTGTTTTCCAAAATCCCCGATATGGAAGGCGAATAGACATTTGCCAGCGGCTAATTCACCTTATTTAAAGTCTCCTTCACGAATCACTTTTCCATCAATCTTCAGCTTGGTATCGAGGAAATATTGGGATTCATAGATGCCGTTGGAATAGTAAAACCGGATTTTGAAAGGATGTTTAGAAAGTTCAGTAAGCACGTCTTTACTCACCTTCAAGTCGAAAGCCACCAGCGTATTGACCTCTTGCGGAAAAAGCGGAGTGCTCGCGGGAATGTTGAACAACGCAATGTCCTTTTGGTACTTCCTGAAAAATTGATTGAGCTCAGTATACTCGATGTTCAGGTTATACAAGCCTATCGGCAAACGCACAATCGTCTTATAGACACTTTCAATCGCCCGACTCGTATTCTTTACGTCAAGTACAATTGATAACTTGAGTAGTTCGATGCCCTGTTTGCTTTTCTCTAAAACCTCGCAAGAAAACTCCACGGGAAGCAGTTTGAGTTGGGTCTCTTCAACCCTGCGGAATAAATCACGAACCTCGTACTCATTCATAAAGACCGACTCGAAGTTGAAACGCTTGTAATAGCGCCCGTCACTAGCCATATGAGGTGCCTCCGAACTTCGCGGAATGCGCACTACGTATAAACTCTGTGCAATCTTGTTACCTATCCGAATGACGTCAATATTGATCTCTGGAATTCGACGCTTGATCTTGCTATTTATTACCTGCTCGAGCCATTCCTTGCTGAAAACATTGCCATCAACGAAAGAGAACTCCTTTGCAACATGGTCTATTTCCGAAAGACCATAGATAATGACCCCACCATCCGAATTTGCCATGGCCGAAACATCTTTGGCAATCTCCTTTTTCTTAGAATCTGTGAATTCCAGAGCGCCGGCCGCCTTGAATTCAATATGGATGGACTCTTCTGCGCGTGAATGGATAAGATATTCGATGTGAGCCCGCGTAAATTTGGGGACTTTTAGAGGGTAATCTATCTTTATCACTTCCTTTTTCACCTCGTGAACTTACACATCATTGACCATTCAACGAAAGAAATATTGCAAGGATTGTTAAAGTATTGGACAGATTCTTTCGAATGAGACACGAGTTGCTAATTTTGGTTCAGCATAAACACACACGGCTAGTCCATGCCCCAAGGCAAGACCGAAAAAAATGACAACAACGCCTTTGAATTCAGCTATCCATGGTACAACCAGAAAAGCGAAGTATGACGTCTGAAGTAAAACCAAAACGAAAAAAACTCCTTCGGAAGGCCTTACTGGTATTCCTAGCCATATCAATCATTGGAGGTATACTTGGCTTCTTTTTTATAGGACCCTACTTCATTCTGCAGCCGCCGAGTTATTGCACTGAAAACAACTGGCCTGCCCATACCGAGTCACTTATGATTCCAGGTGCCCGAGGCATCAACCTCAGTGTCAAACACACATCATTGTCAGACCAACAACCCGAAGCCGTGGTAATCCTCATTCACGGAATAGGCGCTTGCAAGGAAATCTGGCCAGAGGTTGCCGATAGATTGGCGCGACGTGGTTTTGCCTCTTTCTCCTTGGATCTTCGTGCCCACGGCGCTAGTGGCGGTGATTATTGCACCTTTGGATTCCATGAAAAGGCCGATATATCTAAGGTGGTAGACTACATAGAATCATTGTATCCCAATACTCCTATCGGGGTTTGGGGACATTCGCTTGGTGGCGCAATCGCTCTTCAATCACTTGACAACGATGATCGCCTCGACTTCGGTGTCATTGAGTCGACTTTCACCTCTTTTCACCAAATCGTGTACGACTACCATCAGAGACATGTGGGCTTCGTTTTCGAACCTTTGGTCGATCTAGCTCTTTCGCGCGCCGGTGCTTTGGCCGAGTTTACGCCCGAATTGGTCTCCCCTATTCAATCAGTCACCCGCATTGAGCAACCTGTCATCATTGCCCATGGCGAACTAGACAAGAACATCGACTTCAAGTATGGCAGACAGTTGTTTGAAGAACTCAAGTCGGCGAAAAAAGTCTTTTATCTTGCCCCTGGAGCTGGGCATAACAACATGCATATGCTCGGAGGTGAGGAATATTTGAGCATGCTAATTGATTTTGTTGAAGGTAATATTCCACCCCATTAATCAGACAATCAACGCATTTCAAAACAAACTTGAAAAAATAGCATTGTTTAAGTCTTAGGCCTGCGGGCGTTTCCGAAGTATTTCATATACTTGTGTTATGTACACCGAAGTGACATCAGGAATTAAGATCAGTGTTAGAACTCGCTTTGAACCAGGATTCTCTGCGCCCCTAAAGAATCACTATCACTACTCGTACACGGTCTTAATCGAAAATAGCAATGATTATCCCGTGCAGTTATTGCGCCGACATTGGACTATCACCGATGCCAACAATCAGGTGCGTGAAGTTGAAGGTCCGGGAGTAGTTGGCTTGCAACCAGTGATTCTACCTGGCGCAACACATACCTACTCTTCTGCTTGTGATTTGACCACGCTTCTTGGAAAGATGTGTGGTACTTATTTGATGAAAAGACTGGAAGACGAAAGTGAATTCAGAGTTAAGATACCTGAATTTAAACTTCGAGTACCATATCAACTAAACTGATTTACAGGTACTTATTGCTGATCACAGCATGCGTCCAACAAACATACACAGCTCTTCATATGCGCCTTTCGCTCATTGCTTTGGTTTTTATTTCTCTTTCCTCTTCGATGAAGGCTCAGGAGAAAATAAATGGCGTCAGTTTCGTAGCGCTTCCTAATGTTGTCACGAATGAAATGCTCGATCCGGTGTGTGATACACATGCCAATTGGATTACGCTAATGCCATTTGCATATGGGCAAACTGGCAAGAGCGAACTTAGATACGTGGACAAAGGTTGGGGCTGGTGGGGTGAAACTCCCGAGGGCATTGAAGAGTCGATAAAACTTGCTCATGCGCGAGGATTGAAAGTAATGATCAAACCTCAGCTTTGGTTTAGCCATGGCGACTACACGGGTCATTTTGAACTTAGTTCAGATGCTGATTGGAAAATATTTGAAAGTGCCTATTACGACTACATTATGTTGTTTGCACAACTTAGTGCCAAATACGATCTGCCCCTCATGTGCATAGGAACCGAACTCACCAAATTCAGTGAGCAAAGGCCTTCTTTTTGGCGCGCTCTTATCAAAGATATTCGCGCTGTTTACAAAGGAAAACTCACCTATGCTGCCAACTGGGATAGCTTCCATATCATTTCTTTTTGGGACGATCTAGATTACATCGGTATTGACGCGTATTTCCCCCTCTGCGATCACCAGACGCCCTCACTCAAAGCACTTATGCGCGGATGGCAGCCTCATTTCCAAGACATTCAAGCGTTTTCATCAAATGCCAACAAAGAAGTCCTGTTCACCGAATGGGGTTACCGCAGCACAGATTATTGCGCCAAAGAGCCTTGGGATTATTCTGAAGAAGGCAAGGTCAATTTGGATGCACAATACAATGCCTATCAGGCGGTATTTAAACAATTCTGGCACGAACCTTGGTTTGCCGGTGGTTTCATTTGGAAATGGTTTCCGACCCATGACAAATCCGGCGGTCCTACCGACAATTGGTTCACTCCACAGAACAAACCGGCACAAGATTTGATTCGACAATGGTATTCCACCAATAAATCGAATTAAAATCGCGTTGCACAATCATGAAGCACCTCTTCCTACTTGTTTCTCTTTCTTTATTTTTAGCTAGCGCAAATGCTCAATCCAACCACGCCTTGCGCGCACTCCATAAATCAATAGACAATCCTAGGCTCTCGGATAGCCTGCGTGTGCGGGCAATATTCGAATGGGTGACCGACAACATTTCATACGATGTTCCAATGTACCGTCGCATTATGCGCGGACAAGACACCAACAATCAAGAAGCCGCGAACGTACTAAAAAGGAAAAAAGGCGTATGCGAAGGCTATGCCAATTTATTTGCTGACCTATGCAATAAATCCGGCTATCGCTGCGAGGTGGTGACGGGTTACGCGCGTGGCGGGGTTTACAATCAGCGAAGCAAACGGGGAGAAAGTCATGCATGGAATGCCATTCAAATCAACAGTAAATGGTACCTAGTTGATTGCACCTGGGCAGCTGGCTCAGTAGATAATCGTGATCGTTTCCACCGCCAGCGAAATGAAACTTATTACTTGGTCAATCCGAAAGAGATGACCCAAGACCACTACCCTTTTGATCCGCTATGGCAATTGACTTACCGTCCACTCACCCTTTTGGAGTATGAAAATAAGTCTAGAGAAGGTGAGCTTGCCACTTGGAATTTGAGTGATTCATTGCAGCAACATTTTCGCCGTACACCTCAAATACAGGAATCAATTGTGTGTGCTCGTGTCTTGCAGTATGATCCCAGCAACGGATACTTCCTCGCCGATTTAGGTTATGGTCATCAAGAAAATGCACAAAGCATTCTAGAAAGCCATCAAAACGAATTGCAAGCCCTAAGAGGAACAGGAAAACTACTCGCTGATCAAACAAGACACCTCAATGTTTTACAAGACGCGGAATACAAGCTTTTGCAAGCACGGAAGATCTATTCTGGTATACGCACATCCAAAGACATTCGGCTGAAGAACTATAGAACGGAAGCTCTAGAAAGTGTTGATTCGAATTTGAAATTTATTCGCGACCAGCGCAAATGGCTCAAGAAGTACTTCCGAAATCCTGGTCCTATCAATTGAAGATATTTGGCCGCAGGCTTTAAACCTTTTGATAATTGAACAGTCAAATAGATAGTTCGTAAAAACGCACTAAGATTTAAAACTCATTCCCTGAACAGGAAAGAACAAGCTCATCTGCCACAAGCGGATGGGCTTTTTTATTGATCGCCCTTTAGTAAGTTGATACTGACTGTCGCAAGATCACTATTTGGGAATCTTGAAGAGAATTGAGGAACTGGACGTAAACCAGCTTCTTCAGCCAACTGCAGAAAAACCTCGCGTTCAACAATATACTGATCAGTAAAACCATGTGTTCCATCGTAAGCAGTAATGGTTGTCCTACCCAAATTCTCACATGCCAAAGCAGGCGGAATGGTGTGTAACTCTATTACTAGCAAACCAAATTTTTCAACAAACGGCTTCCAAGACTTCATGTGCTCATAAAGATTCTGCTCTACCTGAGCGCATGAAAGTCGGCGTCCACGAAAAGAAAATGCACCTGTGCTGTGACGATCACGTTTATTAAAGTCTCCTTTAGGCTCAACAAAAACGCGGTTGTGATCAAGAAAGGAACGCACACTGAGCATATCCTTCAAATCCACATCAAACTCTTGATGCAAGGTCATAGACAAGCCCATTGGGTCGCCAATATCACCGAAAACACAGTGAAAATCCATTCCGGTAGCAAGCAAGTTCTCAGCCGTAACTTCAAGAGCGGCTTCGTTGAAATCTGCACCAATCATTAGAATTGGATGTTCCTCCAAATGCCTTCCGCGAAGTGTATGCTCCTTTACAACATCGTATAGGTGAGCCAATAAGGCACCATTCCCGCATCCCATATCAGCAATACCCTTCGGTTGATCTTCAAGAGGTCGGTTGAATATTTCAATTACTATTTCATCAATCTTGTTGAAGTATGTAGAGTGAGCTCCACCACTTCCCCAAACGTTCATTTTTCGGTCTACGTGAATCTCCTTAGCCCCAATTGGATTATCCCAAAGTACATCTCCTTTTCCAAACATCAATTCTTCCAACCAATGGAAAGTCTGCAAATAAGAAACAGTAACTCCATATGCCGAAGCGCGCTTGCGAAAGAAATCGCCTTCTTCTGTAAATCTATAGCCGGTAGTCGTCGGATACACCCAGTTCAGATGTTCGAACATCGATTGCACAGCAGTATCCAAGCCAAAGGTGCCCCAATCTTTAGGAAACACTAAGTCATTGCCTTCCAGCAAACCTTTCATTCCTATGTTGACCAATAGAACTGAGCAAATTAAGCCTTCACGATGAGCCAACATTTGATTTTCAACAGAATCGATTTCCAAACCAGGTTCGCCGTCAGATATACTTTGAATAAGACGCAGCATCATATCACTGTCAAGTCCGCCAAGCTCCTCTAATCCTATCTCTCCAAAATCCTTGGCCACACGAATCCAATTTCCCAAGTCTTGCCACACGCTCAAATTCTTGATTGCAGCTTTTCCTTTAAGGGTAATAGTATAGGCAGGCTGACCGTCTTCAAAATCCAAAACCAACCATCCCTGGCTAGCCATGAGACGCATACCTGCATTGAGATAACCTTCATTGGCCTTCAATCGATCTGATAAATCAGTGATCGTAACACGATCTTGTTGGTTGAATATATCAAGTACATCACGCTTTTGAAGGGCAAGCACCGCTGAAATCAACGGTATTCCTTCCAAGTGCGTGAACAGCCTGCTACGTAGAGCTTTTATCTTCATTGGTTTATCTTGAATATAGGGTACAAAAAGTTGCATAGATGGATGTTTACGAACACCGCCAAGATAAGTTAGCCTAAACAAGTGATTTGTAGGTTCTTATCTTCATTTAGCATAGGAATGAGCCTTCGGTAAATGCATTAATTCCATGTGCAAATGTGCATTATTCAAAGTCATTTGCCAAAATTCCTTAACCGAGGTAACAAAGTCTGAGCGCATTCGTCCTTTAAATGTAAAACAGAAAAGACATGATAATTACAACAACAAATAACATTGACGATAAAAAAGTCACCAAGTACATAAGTGTAATAAGCGGAGAGGCTATAATTGGAGCCAATATTTTTAAAGATTTTCTCGCTGGAATTCGAGATATCGTAGGAGGCCGATCTGGGTCATATGAGCGTGTCCTGAAAGAAGCAAAGGCCCATGCCATGGAAGAATTAGAGGTGCGTGCTCGCGAGCTCGGAGCCAATGCTATCCTCGGAGTCGATTTGGATTATGAAACCATCGGACAACATGGAAGCATGTTGATGGTATCAGCAAGCGGCACCGCTGTTGTGGTTGGATAGCAAGGTTCAATTAAAATGCAGGCACTAAATATGGTCTAGTGCCTGTATTCTTTTTCAGTATCAAGTTCAATCTTTCAATTTATCCTTGAACTTAGCTTTGAACTTATCAAGTTTTGGCACAATTACCGCTCTGCAATAAGGTTGCGAAGAATTCTCTTCAAAGTAGTCTTGATGGTAATTATCTGCCACATAGAAGTTGCTAAATGCTTTGATTTCGGTGACAACCGGTGAATTCCATGAGCCGCTTTCGTTCGCCGCACTTTTGGCCAATTCAGCAATCCTCATTTGCTCCTCGCTATGACAAAAGACAGCCGATCTATATTGTGTTCCCCGATCAGCTCCTTGCTGATTCATGGTAGTAGGATCATGAGTTTCGAAGAATACCAGCAGTATATCTTCAAACGTAATCACCTCAGGATCGAAGAATACTTGGACGACTTCGGCGTGTCCTGTGGTACCATTGCATACCTCCCGGTAAGCTGGGTTCTTAATAAAACCGCCAGAATATCCAGACAATACCTTGTCAACTCCTTTGAGTCCGTCAAAAATGGCTTCTACACACCAGAAACAACCGGCGCCGAGAGTGGCAACTTCTTGACCATCTTTCAATTCAATATTCGTCATAGGGATCTCCTGATTCTGAGCCTGAGGCTGTTTACATGAAGTAAGAGCGAAGATCGCAAGCAGTGCGCAAATAATTCTATTCATTGGAACAATTTTTCTGCAATCTACAATGCTATATTGATAGTTTGATTGCAGAATATTCACTTATTATCACGGAATTCTTCCAGCTGTTAACAGAACAAAAAAAGGCCCTCTTTCTAAAGAAGGCCTTTGTGTTTCTATCTAATAAATCTACGATTTTATATTATCCCGAGGTGGAGGTGTCGGCGGATTCACCGGAGTGCGATAAATTACACTGAAGATGAACATAATAATTGCGCTCGAGACAAAAAGTGCGAGAATCGACCAAAATCCTTTCTTCAAAAGACGCTGGTAATCGATCTCTATGACTTCCCATATTCCGAGAAGTGAAAGAATTGTCACCAGGAGAACTAAGGTCGCCAAGATGAATGCAAATGAGTTTCTAAGCTTTTCCATGCGTTTGTTTAATTGTCGTAACGACAAGTTACTAGATTATTCTGAAGGGGCTCCGTTAAGAGTTGTTAAGGCCTATCAATGCTGGAAAAGAACTGGTATAAAAAGCAACGGCCTCGATAAATCGAGGCCGTATACTTAACCAAATAAAATTGAATACTTAACTACTATGTCTTGTCGACATAATTAACCTTTGCGCTCAAACAAAGTTGGGACAAAACTACCACAGACCTGTGCAAGGAATGTCAGTTTTCTATCGCAACTCTATGTAGGTGCTTTCATCAGACTCTGAATCTCAAGAAGCCAAAACTAGCTGATAAAGTAGGTTGATTTTTTGTGAAGAAAGTAATGACATCCCTAGATGCTACACCTATCTCCCATGTACCTTTGGCCACAATCAAAGTGAGTCCGGCCGGTACTTTTAAATCGTAATTGCCTCCCTGGATAACTCCTGCAGACAAACGGACCCAAGGTATTGGAGTAAAATCTCCACCTACTGAAAGAATAGGTTTTTCAAGTTGTCCTATTTCCTGGTTGACAGCAAAGACGCCTTCAAAACCCACTCGAAGCTTATCATGAACGTCAAGTCGAGCTCCTACTCTCGCCTTTGCAGGCAGTTTTGTCTTCAACTCTGCCTCACCCGACCAAGCCAAAAGACCATCAGGATCAGTAAAGGTTTGAATTTGTTCTATTATGCCATTGCCATCAACTCCTTGGTCAGTAAGCTCTGTTACGTC
>JBLHIB010000123.1:0-9842 GCA_047615865.1 Gammaproteobacteria bacterium | reverse complement strand
TATTACCTCAACTACCAAAACCGCAGAGGCGATTACATTAAAGCGTTTACTGAAGCCATTAACTGGGATCAGGTAGCTTTGAATTTCGCGGGATAATTCAACTGGAAGTTACTTCCTATTAAAGACACCTAATTCCTCTTTCAAATCTGATTCGAGCATTCGTTCGAACTCCTCGTGTCCAGGATTAATATGATAGCTAGGATCGTATTGAGAGTCCTCGTTCATAATTGTCACTGCTGTGCACTTACTGAGTTGAGCTAACTCCTCTTCCGTCTGCACATTAAATTGCCAAAGAGTCATTTCATCACCCCTCACCTCTGCCACAATAAGCGACCATTCATTTTCTTCGCCTAAGCTTAAGAAATATCGCTCGTTGCTTACTTTTAGCTTGCAATTGTCCCCTAGTCTATATTTCATGTCTGGAGTTTTAATCCACCGAGATGTAATTTTCAACTTGTCTCCTTCTTCGCCTACCCAAGTCCCTTTCAGTTCGTCGGTCATAGAAACTAGCTCATTTACATGTGTGGGTTGAACTGTTTCAAATTCGATGCTTGAACAAGAGCTCAACAGCACAACTACAGCGATTAACGTCAGGGAAACAATGCGACTATTCATCATAGGAATTGGTTTTAAAACTGGTCAAAAGAAAAACACCTTAGACCGAAGTTAACCAGAAACTAAAGACAAATATTTGCCCGCAGGGCGGACTTAACAAAACTTGAGATACTAAGCCACCATCAAACCGGCGACAATCGAGATCACACCTACGATGAGGCAGTAAAGAGCAAAATAACTGAGTTTGCTTTGTTTAACAATCTTGACCATCCAACTGCACGCAACAACACCTGCTACAAAGGCCGCAATGAAACCTGCAATTAGAGGCACTGGATCAATATTTGCAACACTTGAGCCTTCTTCCATAAAGTCCAAAACTTTAAGAAGTGCCGCACCTAGGATTGGAGGCAGCACCATCAAAAAAGAAAACTTAGCTGCTCGCTCTCGGCTCACACCCAGCAGCAAAGATGTTGCAATGGTCGCTCCCGATCGGCTTATTCCTGGCAATATGGCTATGGCTTGGGCTATACCAATAATTCCAGCCTTCTTGCCATCAATTTTACCTTCCCCGAGAGTAGCTCGGTGGGTGAAGTATAAAAGCGCTGCTGTGAGCAGCAACATACAGCCTACTAGAATGATTTTACCATCAAATAAAGCAGATACTTCATCTTCATAAAACAAGCCTACAAAAAGCACTGGAATCATTGAAATGACAATGAAGCTAGTATATTTCATTTCGTCGTTCCACTTGAATTTCAAAACACCTTGAATCAGGCTTACGATGTCTTTACGGTATACAACTAGTGTACTCAACGCCGTTGCGGCGTGAACCATTACTGTGAATAAAAGACTTTCCTCGGGTATTTGATCGCCACCAAAAAGGGCTTTGGCAAGTTCTAAATGGCCACTGCTGCTGACAGGTAAAAACTCGGTCAGGCCTTGAATAATTCCAAGAATAATTGCTTCGAGAAGACTCATACGAATAGATAGTTGGGCGGCTAAGATAGTATTCGAATAACTACCTTATGTAGGAGATTACCTGATAGTTTTTATACCAATTCCTCGTCCTTACGAGGCTTCCACATGATAGCATACAAAATGAATCCGTAGCCTAAGAGTGATACGATAGGCGCCACTGTAATACGTCTTGCGCTAAAGATATCGGCATGAATCTTAGTTGCTGAGCGCAGACCATAATAATTCTGATCAAAAACCTCCACACCGAGCTTTTCACGAGCTGCATCGGCCAATTCAATTTCTCCAGCGTATACAATATTGCGAAGAGGCTCCAACTTTGCCACAACGTCGCCATCCATGTGAAATTGACCTGACATCTGTTCGAAAGAAGCATCGTTCAATTCATAGTCTCCTTTGAAAACATTTGGGTCATCACTTCCGCCTCCACTCATCAAAGTGAAGCCAAGAATAACAATGACTATTCCAATAAGAAGTAATATGTAATTGCGCTTTTGAAAGGCAAATTCCAATTTGGTGGTCTGATCGCTCATGGTCTTGGTCTTGAACGGCAAATATAGAAAGCCGCTTCGTTAAAATATGTAAGCTTTTCTTAATAAAGCTGATCTTGCTTACTTCGGATGAATCGAGTCACTGCAAGATAGGTGCTCATCCATGAGATAAGGATGCCCATAACAAAGATCAAGGCGACTAGAATAAGGTAAGAACCATCAGACATGAGTACCTCTGGAACCTCAGGGAAATCAGTGCGCATCATATAGAGTAGCCCCGAAATAAGTCCTGTTGTAATGGCCGCCGATACAATTCCCAACCAGACCATTTGTCGAATGAATGGTCGGCGAATAAATGAATGTGTCGCACCTACAAGCTGCATCGATTTGATGATCAATCGCTTTGAAAAAACGGCCAATCGGATGGTGTTATTGATGAGTGCAACGGCAATAAACAGCAATAAAATCATCAGAATCCCCAAACCAAGGCTGATTTTACCCATGTTTTCGTTCACCTTAGCAAATTTCACAGGATGGTAAATCACTTGATCAACTCCTTGCATTGCTTGAATTTCACTCGCAACCCATTCTACGCTATCAGGGCGAGTATAGTCAGGAAGGACACGAATATCAAAAGATGCTGGAAAAGGGATTTCGTCGAGAATATTCATGAAGTCTTCTCCCAACCTTTCAGTTTCCAAGCGCAAGGCTTCTTCTTGTGAGATATACTTCACCTCGCTTGTATAATGCTTGGTATCCAGTGATTTTCGAATGAATTGCGCTTCTGAATCAGGAAGACCGTCTTCGAGCATGACCTGAACGACAAGACCTTCTTTGAAGTCTCTACCAATTCCTTCGGCCAATAGGAAAACCATAGCCATTAGTCCCACGGTAGTCAGCACAAGTGTGATGCCCACGATGGTGCTGATATTCATGATTGCGTTGCCTTTCGACTTTGTTTTTTTCGCCATAATTCTGGAATCGAATTTCGGAAATAACGTGAAAGTAACGCGTATCGTGCATTGAAGTGGTGAACGTACAGGTGTTGAAATGTGCAATTAAACACACAATCTCATATTTCCAATTGGCTACTCATTGATGATCGTAGACCTCCTGGTCACCCCTGCTGCTCCAAAGTATCCCACAGCTCCGTTGCTAATGTTGGTATTCACATTTGCTGGAGGCGCATCAAACAAACCGCCATTGAAAGCAGTCTCATTCAGAATACCAACAAATACATCATAGCCTTCTCTTCCAATATTCCATTGAATTACTTCCACAGTATCACCAATTGTTGCTTCAATATCAATTTCTAGTGAATGAATTTCCACATCTGGAACATATATGCCGTCGTACAGATCATCATTTACAAACGAAAGTTCGTTCAAAGTATCTCTCACCGACTCACTGTTAACGTTCATCGTCCACATGTAACTATCACCTGTTCCTGGCACTTCTTGTGTCCAAATACGCACGCTGTAATAGGGATCAGCTGGAAATCCAAACTCTTCTAATGGATCAAGAACTCGCACATTCAGACTATCCAAAGGAAAGGTAGGACGCATATAACTCGTTGCTGTATACTCTTCTCCATCGTGGTTGATGGTAAGTGTGTACCATTTGTCGGTCTGAGGAGTGATTAGAGGCGTTCTATACTTACCTGGCTCCTCTTCGTCTAGGTCCCAAGTGGAATCACCATCGGTTATCGTTACAGTTGCACCACTAACTCTCGGAGCTGCCTCTTCGAAAAAATAGCTAGTCGTCTCCGTAAGCTCAATCTCATGCTTCATCTCTTCGTTGGTAATCCAACCTTCAACTACCATACGCTGAGAATCCTCATCATTGAGATCCAATTCGATGCGCTCCGTGCACGATTGCAAAATTGCTAGAACGGCTATAGCTACTAATGTATATCTAGACTTTCTCATTATTTGCAAATTTTGAAGTTGTAAGTAATCGCAGGAAGAATCGGAAGTAGATAAGTCATTTCCGCATACGCCTTGTTAGGGTCGTTCTCATCCTGAATGAAGTTGATCGAATATGGGTTCTTTCTGTAATATACATTGTAAACCGACAACACCCATTCTCCTTCCCACTTGCGAGTAGCTGATTTTTTCGAAGTCCAACTTATTGAGATATCACCTCGGTGGTAAGCCGGCATTCTTTGTGCATTTCGTTCAGAATACACCGGTACCAATTCACCCATGTACTCAAATCGTCCTGTAGGCATTGTTACGGCTGCTCCGGTTGAGTATACCCAGTTGGCACCGACAGTCAAACGGTCGGTAATAGCAAAGGACAACAGCGCAGAAATGTCATGCGTCTTGTCGTATTTCGTCGGATACCATGCTTCCTGCACGTCAGGAATTCTTCTTTCCGTTCGGGCTAGGGTGTAACTCACCAATCCAGTCAACCGACCTTCTTGCTTTCGCAGCATGAACTCCATTCCATAGGATCGTGCGTCTCCAAACCTCAACTCGCCTTCGATGTGTTTATTCAACAAAAGCTCTGCGTGGTTTTTGAAGTCAATGGCATTGTTCATTTTCTTATAGTAGAACTCCAATGAACCCTCTAGTGTATTCTCAAAGAAATTTTGAAAGTATCCAACAGCGACTTGGTCAGCCTGTTGAGGTTTAACATTCGGACTCGCTGGAAACCATATATCCAATGGTGATGAAGCAGTTGAATTCGAAGCGAGTTGGATGTACTGCGCTGTGCGATTATAACTTGCTTTTACCGACTTTCCTTTGCCAACGCGTAAATTCAAACCAACTCGTGGCTCCCAATTCGTAAACGTGTTGTAGATATCCCAACTTTCGTAATTAACTGAATCGGTAGGGTTGAAGTCAGTATCATAATTCCACTGAGTCCCTGCACCCATATTAGAAAAGGTTGAGAACCTCACTCCATAAACAGCTGTGAGTGCGTCTGTAATACTTTGCTCATTCGAAACATATATTCCTGTTTCCAGAGCATTACTTTCAGGTATTTTAAGCGCGTTGAACACAACGGTTTCTCCTGTGCTTCGAGCAAACCCCGGGTCTACTTGCCTCTTCGTTCCCATTATTCCAAATTCCAAGGTGTTGTTCGGATTTAAGTAATAGGTGAAGTCATATTTTAAAGAAATATCTTCAATGTCTGAGTCCCATCGAAATCCAATATCATCATTTTCTTGAGCCAAGACATAGTCAAACTTCGAATAAACAAATGTCAAATTCGAGAACAGTTTATTGCCAAAAATATGGTTCCATCGAGCAGTTCCAGTTGCATTTCCCCATTCTATCCTGAACAGGTCATTGAAACCAGAAACATCTCGCCCGAAATATCCTGAAAGGAATAAACGGTCGTTTTCTCCTAGCTTATAATTGGCTTTGGCATTGAGGTCATAGAAGTACAACTTGGTATCCTTGATACCCGGCTCCTTTGATAACTTGAGAAACACATCGGCATAAGTTCGTCGTCCAGAAATCAAGAAAGCACCTTTGTCTTTTACAATTGGGCCTGTCAAAGTCAATCGAGAAGATACAGTCCCTAATCCTCCTTCTGCACAATAGGTCTTATTGTTTCCTTCGCGCATTCTAATATCCAATACAGAAGAGAGTCGGCCACCATAACGAGCTGGTATTCCTCCTTTGTACAACTGAACATCCTTGATCGCATCTGGGTTAAAAACCGAAAAGAATCCCAATAAATGGGAGGCGTTGTAAACTGCCGATTCATCCAAGAGAATAAGGTTTTGATCAACTGCTCCTCCCCTTACGTAAAATCCGCTATTGCCTTCTCCGACTGTCTGCACTCCTGGCAACATCTGAATCGCTTTGATCACATCGACCTCACCCATGAATGCAGGAATCTTCTTGATGGCGTCCATGCTCATCTTGACCTTGCTCATTTCGACTCCTTCAACGTTCTCAACAGCATCATTGGTTCCCTCGATGACAGCAGTGCCAATTTCTATGCTCGAGGGAATGAGCTCAAAATCCAATTTGACGTCTTTGGTCAAATCTATTTCTTGAACAAAATTATTGTATCCGATGTAGGAAATGGTAATGTCGTATTGACCCGCAGGCAGACTCAATGAAAAGAATCCATAAACATTTGTGTTTGTTCCGGACGCTGAAGCTGCATCATAAATAGTTGCTCCAATTAATTCTTCTCCCGTCGAAGAATCCATAACTGCGCCGCTCAAGGTGTATTTTTCTTGAGACATCCCCACCACACTAAAGAGCATGAGAGCGGCGATAAATAAGTTTTTCATAAATAGTTCCGTTGTGTTTAAAATAGGTATGCAATCAATGATATTTTAAAATCAATTGGTTGCTTATGCAATTGTCAAGACCAATAACTCTCTCTAAAGTTACACCCCAAACTCACTTTTCTCTTCGTGAACGCAAAACAAAATATAAGATTGTACTGGGTAAAGGCTCTTTGAAAGTTTAACAAACAAAACCTTTCCAATAATCACGAACTAAACAGAAACATCAATAATTTTAATGTCAAAATACAAGTCTTCATCTGCAAATGGATGATTGCAATCTACGGTCACTTTGTTGAGGTCATACTCGACGATCACTCCATACAACTCTTCACCTTCAACCTGAAATGACACAAGCTCTCCTTCCATAAAATCCTCATCATCTGCATCATCATCTAGTTTAACAGAGTCTTTTGGTAATTCAAAAATAGCTTCTGGATCTTCTGGTCCGTAAGCATCATCACAAGAAATCATGACTTGGAATTTGTCACCCTTTTCTTGCCCAACTAAGGATTTCTCAAATTTTTCTAGCACCTCTCCTTTTCCAACGACAATAACCATTGGATCTTCATTTGGAATTTGTTCCCATACCTCACCATCGAATCCTTCAACACGCAAAGAATAGGTGAGCGTTACTGTACTTCCGTTTTCAATTTTCATATGCAATAGGTTCCGTATAATATTTTAATTTTTACCATTTCCAATCTTTGCTTCATTTGCAAAGAAATGTTTCATGGTGACAATTGTTCTTTCCGAGGACAAAGGAACAACACAAAGCGGATTAGTACGAAACAAATTGCAACAGATGTTTTTAATAACCTGCTTAATAATGATTCTCCCCTCTCAGCCACCTTACACATGAGCATTAGAACCCCTGGAAAATTATGTGGGATTTTATCAGCGACAAGCGCAAATAAAAATAGGCGGGACAAGCCCGCCTATTTTCAACCGTATTATTCCAATTGCTATCTAGCGATTATCATCTTCTTGGTTTGACGGAATATATCGGCTGTAACAACAACCAGATAAGTGCCCTGAACCAATGCATGTGTGTCCATGCGCTCTGTATGGTTGCCATCAGCTGTAAACTTAGATTCACGGATCAATCGGCCCGTTGCATCAATCAGCATGACTTGATAAGCTCCTGTGTATCCAGAAACCTTAATAGCCAATTCACTTGCATCACTGTTCTGTGTAATATTGAGATTAAATGCTTGATCTAATCGCGCTAGATTGTCAGGCAAAGGCTCAACGATGTTGATCGTGTAATCTTCTGTTTCACCCCATTCTTGGTCGGCACATGGATCCAATGCGCCGTCGTTATCATATGTTGTTCTTACTCGCATCACATGCATTCCCAAAGGCAAGTCAAGTGAAAAAATAACACTCTCACTTGCTGGAGTTCCAGCAGTAACACATGACAAAGCATTAACAAATCTCTCATTGGCTGAGAAGCTATAACTGTCGTCTAGATCGATCCACATCGAAACAAAATGATCGTCATAACCAACAGCAGAAGAAAAGGTATACGAACCCCCTTGAGCAATATCAGTCGAGAGGTTGGTATAATCTCCATATGAACCGTCACTGCATTGGCTATCGTTATCAATTGTGTTCAAAGTAACATTCAAAATAGCATCGCCATCCGAAGAGCAATCGGAATTCCCTGTGCAGTAAACCGGAATTAAATTCTCAACCATTGAGGCATATGGGTCATTCGAAACATCACCATCACCCATAAGCGAAGTGTAAAAGTAGAAATCATAATCTCCTATTTCTTCCATGTCGACTGTAGCATCAAAAGTATACTGAATGCTCTCTTGCGAGTTAACTGTCGCAGTTACTGTTTCCATGATTGGTGTTCCACCATTAAACTCCATAGTAATCGGAAAATTTGAAGCTGGATTGGCACCAAAGTTTGTGATCTCTATTGTTACTGTTTCAGCATCTGTGCTCTGCGATTGAGTGATTGGTGCAATCAAACTCACCACGCCAACATCCTGAAGGAAATAATGAATTACTGTCTTAGAAACGTCATCATTAGGCTCCCAACCATCGCCATCAACAGATGTAAAAGCGACTATGTCATAAGAGCCAAAGTTGAGCATGTCAGTGGTAGTAAGAAAAGTAAAATCTGCCTCTTCGCCAACAGCCAAAGTCCCAGTGAAGGTTTCTGTAACAATGGTTCCACCATCTACTTGGTAGTTAACGTCGAAATTGGATTGATCTTCAAGACCATAGTTACGAATGGTGACCGTTACTTCTTCAGTCGCTGTTAAATCTCCACTATTTGGCTCTACAATCTCCAAAGCTCCTAAATCAATGGCTGCTGGGGTTTGCAATTGCCATGCAGCAATTTTTGTACCCCAAGATCCACCCGAGTTTCGGGTGTACTCTCCTGAGAACCAAAATGTAAATCCATCTACCGGGTCAACAGTCATTTGCGCGTAGTCGCCCCATCTATTTCCATTCTGAGTTCCAGCACCATCTTGAATAACACATTCGGCTAAAGTCATATCACCAAGTGGATCTGAAGCATAACGACCAGTAAATCTTAAGCCTGGATAAATCGTTGTACTAGACACAGAATAAGCAATGGAAATATTTCCAGCGGCATCTATTCCAATGGATCCCATCCAGCGACTTGCGTCATCTGAACCAGGAGCATAGGTTCCTGTTTGATAAACACTCCATCCCGATCCCTCATCACGCAGTTCATACCATCTCACTCCTGCTCGACCGTTGTCATCTACTTGAACTGAATGGCAAACAACCAAGCTTTGGTGTGATCCGAAATCTCTAAACTTGGCTGGAAACATAAGTCCGTCTCCAATAGCATCCAAAGAATTCTCAGCTCCCGGTTGGTCTATATTGTTGAATCCAAACCCAGGAAAAACAGCGTCAAATCCTTCTACATCTAAAGTGATAAGCTCATCCAAAGAGCTGTTTCCTGGTGTGTCCCAGTCAACATCAAATTCCCAAATTCTTAAGTGATCTCCTGTCTGTGACCCCCAACCATCGTCATTGCAATTGATGATCATCGCTGGTCTGTTGGGATCTTGCGTTCCTTCCAAATCTACTGGCAAGGCTGTTCTAAACCCTGAAGTTCCTTGATTTGGAGTTTGAAGTAAAATCGCCTGAGCCGTCGCGTCTCCAACAAGCATCTTTTCACGCTCAAAAACTGCCGAGTTCGTACCGCCCATATTCGAGCTTACGTAATATCCATCTGACCAGACACTGTATTTCGGATAATCAGGAAAACTCGGAAATTGGTAAGAATACCAATACCAAGCTCCTGTTGGATCTGGCGTTTGGCTAATTCCTACACGGATTGTATTGTCAAATTGAAACTGAGAAATAAACCATCTGTCGGCCGCTTCATCATAAAGTACAATTGGATCTCCTGCATTGTTGGCACTTGGGAATATTTGAGAAAGAACCGTTGGTCCCCACAAAGAATTCCCTTCTAGATCATAAATCTCCATCGCCACATTCACCATTTGAACATAGTGATTGGGCCCAACAGCTCCGCTGACATCCGGAGGAGAGAAACCCCCAGCTTGGCT
>JBLHIB010000122.1:0-9966 GCA_047615865.1 Gammaproteobacteria bacterium | reverse complement strand
AACTCTTAATCAATGGCGAAGAAGTTTACAGCGAAGGAATTTCGCCTTACGGCGGCCAGTTGGTAAACGAAGGAGCTCTATATATTCAGAATGTAGAAAGCCAAAAATCAGTGTTGGACTTAAGCAAATATTCGGGAAATGGACTAGTGGTTTTGGACAACACCGAGATGAACAACACAATAACAGGAGCTACTAGGGCTTCAAATACGAAGTAATTAATCTATGGAGGTTTAAACCTTAACTAGATGGCTACGATAAGCGCCTGTTCACTTTGTGAATGGGCGCTTTTGTTAATGGGCCAATTGCTGCGATTCGATAAACTGTACGATCCCTGAAAATTCCGCTTGGCCCCACTTGCCCATGGATAGAATACACCTTAAAACTCCCACGCAGTTCGATTTGAAATGAATAGCTATTGGGACTGCTACTTGGCTTGTCCAATAAATACGGGTTGCTCTTTAACAACGGCGCGGTCAATACCCAAGGCTCCAGTTTATCGTCGAAATCAAAGTAGCGTTTGAGCGTTGTTTTATTGCTAGGCAAAGGCTTCTCACGCGTCCACCAAATATTATGCACTTCCTCCATTGCGGCATAAGTTTCTTCAATGTGCTGCGCTGCCTCAAGCGTGATGAGCATGTTGTTCAAGAGTGTGGTCAAGGCTTTTTCGTGGGGCAATTCGCTATGAATGGCTTGCATGGACAGATTGATACCCATCAAATTGGAATAGACATCTTCGGGAGAAAAAATCGAAAATTGCTCGGGCAACAACGGCACATATGATGCCCCAAACCCAATCACCAAAATGCTTGCCTTTGCTTTCGGTAATTCGAATGATCAAATAAATGGAGGCCACCGCCAATAGAAGAAAGAGCGAGTAGGTTCTGGCCTCGTGAGTGAAGTAGATGAAGTAATTGGAAAACGTCAAGAATAGAATCGACAAAAAAGCAGTTTGCACAGAAGCCAATTTCCGCACAATCTTAAACGTAAAGAAGATAGTAGCCAGACTTAAAAGAAGTGAAGGAAAGCTTACAGATATCGGCGATAAACCAAAAAGCGCCATCCAAAAATGTAGGATTATCTCAAATTAAGGGAGGATTGTTGTCCCCTTTTAGTGACGTAATTATATTCCCAACATCCTTCTGGGCATGAAAGATGGAAAAAGGCTCATCAATCCCAATACACGACAAACCCAACGAGAATATCCCCACAATGGCATTTACTGCCAGAATACCCACTAAGGCTATCGTTACTTTATTTCGTCTTAACAAATCTCCCATACCACAACTGATCCCAATAAAACCAAACCGCAAAGTAGCAATTTCCAAAACCGACTGGCTACTGTCACTTCATAGTTCATGATTCAGTGTTTAGATAATAGAAATACAAAATAGAATTTAGTGATGTAAGCGACATTTCAATTTCAAGAACAACTTCTAAAACCTATTACCTATTTCTAAAATGTATTAACTAGTCACCGGTAGTATATACTCTTCCTATTTACTCCTCATACTGTCACGTTCAAATTTTTCATTCTGAATTTTTCATTTTCAACTCAAACTAGCTTTCCCCAAAAAGCATCATTTCTAATTTTGCCACGCGCCTCATTTTGAGTTAATTCAATAACGAAATGCCAAAAGCCCAATCATCGCTCCCAGTTCACCAACTCGCCGACCCCAACACCTCCATCGTTGTGCGAAAGATCGCGCACAAAAACCCTTACGACTTCACCAAAAAACACCGCCACAACTACTTCGAAATTATCTTCTTTAAAAGGGGTGGGGGCTCGCAATTGATCGATTTCGTAGAGTATCCGGTAAAGGAGTACGGCTGCTATATCATTCATCCCAATCAAGTGCACTTGCTCAAAAGAGCGCAGGAATCATGTGGACACCTGATCCAATTCAAAGCCGAGGCACTTACGGCTCCTGGCCTTAGTCTGCTCCTAAAACAATGCTTGTGGCAGGATCTTGGAGCCATTGTCTTCGAGGAAAAGCAAGAGGTCATGGAACAGCTGATCCAATACTTGCACCTAATAGATCGACAAGCCACGAGTTCCAATCCGCTTGCCAAACAAGCCGCCCACAACCTACTTCAAGCCTTTCTCTTTGAATTGCTCATGCACCAGAGTTTACTTGAAGTTAGCGATACAGCAGACCAAGAATTCGCTACGTTTTCTAGGCTTATTGAGACGAACTACAAAACGGAGCATACGGTGAAATTCTATTTGGCCGTAGGCTGCATCTCGGAGAAGAAATTAGGACAGCTCACCAAGCAACATTTGGGGCTCAGTCCCTTGCAAGTCATTCACGCCCGAGTATTGTTGGAGGCCAAGCGCTTGCTTACGTTTGGCGAACAATCGCACAAAGAGATTGCCTTTGATTTGGGCTTTGACAGTCCGGCTAGTTTTAGCGCTTTTATCAAGAAAAAAACGGGAAAAACAGCGAGTGAATTGCAGACGGAGGTGAATGAAATTCATACGTCATAGTCGGGAATTCATAACAGCAGCGGCTTGCCATTGGGCTACCTTTGAGGTATTCAAATTAAACTGCAAGTACCATGAAAACCACACTCGCTTTTTGCTTAGCAATTCTGACTTCCCTTTTTATTCAGGGTCAAACCGAATGGTATCCTATAGAATCAAATACAATCCAAGATCTCAGATGCATCGATTTTGTCGATAGTTCGATAGGATTTGCGGCAGGGGATAGCGTACTCATTAAAACGATTGATGGCGGAATTACTTGGAATGAGGTTCAAATAGATAGCATTGCCGTCAACAACTGGCAAGGTTGGTTTGCCTACGATATTCAATTTTTTACCGAACTGCACGGTCGCATGGTTCTGGGTCAATGGGGTGGTATGGTAGAGACATTTGATGGTGGTGCTAATTGGTCGATTATCACACCACTTAGCTCTGGGTTTTGTCAATTCGGATCCTTCTTTTTCCAAGATGCCGATAACGGATTCATAGGTGGGGCAGGTTGTTTCGAAAGTGCAATAATCGAACGTTACGAAGCGGGGATATTTAGTTTCACCGAGCTTCCTCCGACTTGGGACACGGAAGACTTGGTCAATAATTTTGATTTTATAGACGCAGATAATGGTCTGGCTTGCACGTATTTAGGCCGTATTTTAAGAACCACGGATGGCGGAAGCACGTGGGACTCGATTCCTAATCCTGTTACTCCAGGCAATATTACAGACATCGCTTACCTGACGGCCGATAGCGTTTATGCGACTTATGCTTATGCAAATGATAACGGGGTATTGATCAGCTTGGATGGCGGACTCACCTGGGATTACGATTGGGAGAGTTTTACCTTCTTCACGCCTCAGATGTACGCAGCACACGTGAGCAATTCAGGGCGAGCATATTTCGCAGGCGAGCAGAGTTTTGATGATGGGTTGGGCATTGCATATAATCATGAGGGATCGTTTTTAAACTATACGCTTTTGCCTCACGCCATCCGCGACATCGATTCGTACGGCGAAGACATCACTTTCTTGGTCGGCGATTCGGGAGCTGTGTTCACAAATACCGAACTGGTCCCGCTGTCGACGCAAAAGATGCCAATCCAATTCGAGGTGAAAACTTGGCCAAATCCGACTTCGGATATCCTGAACGTGCATACCGAGACTAAGTTCTCTGCTCTAAGCTACAAGGTTTTGGACCTTCAGGGGAAGCAAGTCGCACAGGGTTCTCTCAATCAAACAGGCAGTACTTCATTTTCTGTCGCGTATTTTCCGGCAGGCGAGTACCTACTTGAAATCACGAGTAAGGACGGGGCTTTTGCTGTCCAGAAGTTTCAGAAATATTAGCCTTTCAGGCAAATGATGATGCATGTTTACGAAATATGGAAGGTCTGTGCGTGGCAAATGAGCAGACCTTTTTTTATTGTCGTCACAGGCACTTTTTAGCCGTCAAATATTCAAAAGACTCTGTTGGATTGAAGAGGTCATTTCCTAACTTGGCCTTATGAATAAATCGAAGAACTTTCTCGTTTACCGCGCATCTGCGGGCTCTGGAAAAACATGGATATTGGTGAAGGATTACATCAAGTTGTGTTTGTCTTCATCATCAGCAAGCTACTACCGATCGGTTCTGGCAGTGACCTTTACCAATAAGGCAGCTGGCGAGATGAAAGAAAGGATTTTTCAAAAACTTCAGGGTTTTGCGGGAAGTGAACGCTACGCTTCAGATCCTGATATGTTGAAGGCTATCTGCGAGGAAACGGGCATTGAACCAAAAGTGCTTTCGCAAAGAGCAGCTGCTTGTCTCCAGCACATGATGCACCATTATTCTGATGTGAGTATTTCGACCATTGATAGTTTTGTGCACACTGTCGTCCGCTCTTTTGCGCGTGACTTGAATGTGGTGCCAGACTTCAAAGTAGAGCTCGATTCAGAACTAGCCCGAGAAATTGCCGTTGATGATGTCCTCAATAATATAGGTCTAGACAGCGACCTTACTGCATTGTTCATCCATTTTTCAGAAACCTTGGTCGAGGATGAGAAGAATTGGGATTTTCGTCAAGCCTTGAGTGATATTGCGAAGAAACTGGCCGATGAGGAGTCAATCGAACATCTTGAGCGACTCAATAATCTGTCAATGGCCAATTTCACAGCCGTAAAACGTGACTTGGATAAGCGGATCAAGTCTTACCGAGATGCCCTAAAAGCCAAGGCCAAAGAAGGAGCCAATTTGATAGCAGAAAGTGGGATCCCCGCCAAATCGTTTTCACGAGGATCGATCCCCGGTTTCTTTGCCAAAACAGCCCAAGGTGCAATTAAGCCGCCAACAGCCACTGTCCTCAAGATGATGGAAGGTGAAGCAAACTGGTATTCCAATGCCAACGCAGCAGAGTGGGGCCCTAGCATCGATGGCCTAGCACCTGCCCTAACAGAGTTCCTTCAGAGCATTGTCGATCAATTGTCTGGCCCTGAAGGTCACGCATATCGCATTGCCGACAAGGTCAACAAGAACCTGTATTCACTTGCTGTCTTGAATGAAATTGATCGTGCACTCGAGTCGTGGAAGAAGAACAATGAGGTTCTATTGATCAGTGACTTCAACCGCATGATCCATAGTATCATTACCCGAAATCCCGCCCCGTTTATCTACGAGAGAATCGGTCAGCGTTACCGCCATTACTTGGTGGATGAGTTTCAGGATACCTCAGTATTGCAATGGCAGAACTTCATTCCTTTGATCGAGAATAGTTTGGCCAATGACTTCCAATCTATGATTGTGGGAGATGGTAAACAAAGTATCTACCGCTGGAGAGGTGGGCAGGTAGAGCAGTTCAATTTTCTACCGCTTATTTTTCGCAAGCCCGAGCGCATTTTTAACAATGCCGAGCAGGTCTTTATGCGTGAATTTGAGTTGAGGTCTTTGGAGAATAATTTCCGCTCGGCGCCAGAAATTGTAGAGTTCAATAACCAGTTGTTCGATGCATTCCAAAGTATACTCGGCGAACAAGGTGGGGTGTACGATGCACACCGACAAATTCCAGCCAAGAAATTCAAAGGCTATGTGAGCTTTGAGAATTTTCCGAAAGAAGATCGTGAAGATCATATACTCGACCAGGCTGTTGGCCGAATTGAAAAAGCTTTGGACGACAATTTCCAAATGCGCGACATTGTGATTCTTGTGCGCACACGCACTGATGCTCGTCTAGTTTCAGACGGACTTATCGAAAGAGTAAATAGTAAAACGGGAGAAAATTTTAAAATCATCACCGATGAAAGTCTGCTCATCAAGAATGATCGGCGGGTGGATTTTATCGCCAACTTCTTGCTGTGGATCGAAGACTCTTCACGCATTCAAAGTGAGGTGAAGATCATGACCAATCTGTTGGAAATCTTGCATGATGATTGCGATACAGAGGAAGAAATCCGGGAATTTATCCGTCAGGATAGAAGCATTGATTTGGAAGGATTTCTAAGTAAACACGTCCCCGACTTCCATCTTGAAAGTCTGCGCGGTCGAGCGTGCACCGAAGTTGCAGAATGGTGGGTGAGTGAATTTGCCGATAGGCTAATCCCTTCAGATATATACATTGAATTTCTCCTCGATCACCTAAAAAGCTTTGAGTCCACAGGGCAAAATGGCAACAATTCTTTCCTCGATTGGTGGGGCCGGAACAAGGACAAACTTTCAGTACAAACGCAAGATGCAGCTGACGGAATTCGGGTGATGACCATCCACAAATCGAAAGGATTGCAGTTTCCAATAGTCATTTTACCGCTCATCTTTCGAAATGCTGTTCGAAGCTCTATTTGGATCGATAAACCCCTTGAAGATGTCGCAATTCCTAGTGCATTGGTGAGTGTTTCCGCCAATGATAAGGAAGAGCTGGGAGGTGAGTTTGCTGCCGAGTGGGAGCGCCAACAACTAGATAATGTCAATATGCTGTACGTCGCCCTGACTCGTCCAGAGCATCGTTTGCATGTGATTTGCCAAGAGACAAAAACCGATAGTACGTCCATTGGTTTGCCTGAGTTGATGAACAAGGGGATGGCTCTTGCTTATGCCAATGATGGGAGTTGGGACATCGGAACGAATGCCAGATTTGACCATGAATCGGAGAGCATAGAGCATCTCACGACAGAAATTGTAACCGGTGATTTTCGGGAGCGTATGAAAGTCAGTTTTCAAAGTGCGCAGTTTTGGAAAGATGAAAGTCAGCAGTACATTCGAAATCGTGGTGTCGCGATTCACACTATTCTTGAGGCTGGACATTCGCCAAATGACATGTCGAAAATTGGTGATCAATTGATAAACGAAGGCTTGTTTTCGTCGGAATTGGTGGAAGAGAGTTTAGCTAAAGCAAATGAAATTGCCAGCCATGAAAATTGCCGACACTTGTTCTCTTCGGCTGCCAACAGCAAGTCTGAAGCGGAAATCGTAACGCCAGATGGACATACTTTGAGGCCCGACAGAATCGTGGAAAAGGAAGATGAAATCTTGGTGATTGACTACAAAACGGGCGCATCGCAGGACTCGCATAAACGTCAAGTTCGCAAGTACAAAGATGCATTGGAAAGTCTGTATCAATTGCCTGTTAAAGGCTATCTGCTTTACACCGAAGATGTAGTTTTGGAGGAGGTATAAACTATGTCTGAGCTTCCATGATATCCTTTGCGCTGAAAGTGCTATCTTCCAAGCTGTTTCGAAACCTGAAATAGTCGTGAAGATATTGATGAAGTTAGCCCTGAGCATGCTATGTTTTTGCATGTCAACAATGCTGGTATCCCAGCAACAAGCTTTTCTGTACGAACAAGGAAAGGCTTTGTCCCCCAATGAAATTACGTCAGATGGAACTCGTGCAGAAGCCTGTGCTCCTTCTTCCGCCATTCGAGATCTTGAATGGAATAACGTGCGTGCGCTCATTGAAACAGGTGGGAGCATGTGGCAGGATCGTGCGAATGGACGAGGCCAATACGAAGTGCCTCGAGGCGGCGGTGTATCCGTTCTATATGCAGGCGCCTTGTGGCTCGGTGGACTCAGTCCCGACCAGCAATTGAAGATTGCCGCTATCAGATATAGATTTCAAGGAAACGACTATTGGCCAGGACCGCTCACCAACGATGGTACGGCCGAGATTTCGGGTGATGAATGCCAAATATGGGACAAGTTTTTCTTAGCTGAGAGGAGCGATGCACAGCGTCATCGAGAGTATTTTGATTGTATCAACGACCCCGATTGCGACTTGGATGTAGAATTTCCTGAGGGTTATGTGATGCCCGATTATTTCAACAGCTACCCAGCTCATGGCAGCACTGCTTTGGGACAAGATTATTACCTAGCACCGTTTCTCGATTATGACGGTGATGGCTTTTATAATCCGAGTCAGGGTGACTATCCTTGGTTTGATTTTCTCCAGGAGATCGACTGTTCGCAGAAAAGAAGAAGCGACCCTATACCTTTGTTTGGTGACCAAAATTTGTACTGGATTTTCAACGACAAAGGCAATGTCCATTCGGAGTCTCAAGGACAGCCGATTGGAATGGAGATTAGAGCGCAAGCTTTTGCCTTTGCCACCAACGATGAAGTCAATAACATGACTTTTTACAACTACACTTTGATCAATCAAGGAACTCAAAGTCTGACAGATACGTACTTCGGCACGTGGATCGATTCAGACATTGGCGGACATACAGATGATTTTGTAGGCTGTGATGTGCAGCGAGGACTTGGTTACGCCTACAATGGAAATGCTTTTGACCAACCCACCGGACTCTCGATTGGATATGGTGCAAATCCTCCTGCAATGGGAGTGGATTTCTTTGAAGGTCCCTACCAAGATGAAGACGGCGAAGACAATCCGCTGTCCGAAGATTTTACTGAAGCTTTTACCAACGATGGTATTCCGTATCGAGGAATTGGAATCGGATATGGCGATGGTATTGTAGACAACGAGCGATATGGAATGCGAAAATTCCTCTACCATGGAAGTGGCTCAGGACCCAATGGTCAGCCAGCACTCGCCGGGGAGTTTTATAACTTCCTTCGTGGTTTTTGGAAGAACGGTCAGCGCATGGCTTACGGCGGAAACGCATTGACTCCTGCTTCAGGCACCGACCTAAACATTCCAGCTGATTATATGTTTCCAGGCGATACCGATCCAATTTTCTGGGGAACAAATGGAACACCTACCGAGCCCTGGACAGAAGTTTCTTCAGATAACCCTCCCGGCGATCGTCGATTTATGCAAAGTGCAGGGCCTTTTTCATTGGAGCCTGGGGATTTCAACAACATTACTGTTGGCGTAGTTTACGCACGGTCACTTGAAGGTGATCCCTTTGCTTCTGTAGAATTACTGCGCATAGCCGATGATAAAGCTCAGGCCTTATTTGACAATTGCTTCGAATTGGTGTCGGGTCCAGATGCCCCAGATCTTGGTATTCAGGAATTGAACCAAGAGTTGATCATGACGCTCACGAATACCAATTCACTTTCCAATAATTTCAACGAAGAATACATCGCATTCGATCCAGAGATTCCAGCCGACGCAGGAACGGGAATTTTATTGGATACTTTGCAGCGATCTTATCAGTTTCAGGGATATCAAGTATTTCAAGTTATTGATGCTACGGTCTCTCCAGATGAGCTCACAAATATCGATCGCGCGCGACTTATTTTCCAATCGGACATCCAAGATGACGTGGATATTTGTGTCAATTTCTTCAAAGATCCTGCAATAACTTATCCCGTGCCTATATTGATGGTCGACGGCGATAACGAAGGGATAGAACATTCCTTCAATGTAGTGGACGACGCATTCGCATCGGGTGATTCCCGTTTGGTCAATCATCGAACGTATCATTTTATGGCCATTGCATACGGTTACAACAACTACCAAGAGTTTGATCCTTCCCTCGGACAAGGACAAGACCTTCAGTACTTGCCCTCACGTAAGGCAGCAACAGCTGCTATTCGAGTGTTTTCTGGAATTCCGCACAGTGTAAATCCTGAGGCAGGCGGCACCAATATCCACGCTCAATTTGGAGACGGAGTGACCATCACTCGACTCGAGGGTCGCGGTTGCGGAAACAACATTGTAGACATCTCAAAAGATTCTGAGGCTCAGATATTGGAGGATGTGTATGTCGACGAACTCGTTTACAAACGAGGAGCAGGTCCCGTGAATATCAAGGTCATTGATCCTACTCGATTACCGTCCTCTGATTTTGAACTGCGACTGGCCCCTTTCGGTGAGGATTTAGACTCAGATGAAACTGTATGGAGATTGGTTGATTTGACAAACCAAGATACAACATACAGCAACCGCACTTTTCCAATGCAGGACGAGCTTCTATTGCTTGACATCGGACTGTCGATCACGTGGAACCAATATGTATACATCAACGACGATGGCGAAGAGGTAGATCACTTCACTGATCTATTGAGCGGTGAGATTGAATTCGAAGACTCAAGCCGACCATGGTTCTCAGGAATCGAAG
>JBLHIB010000121.1:0-9984 GCA_047615865.1 Gammaproteobacteria bacterium | reverse complement strand
TTGGATGAAGTGTTGGATTTTGATACACACTTGGAGACCTCATCTGCCTTTGATATTGATTTGGTTAAAGCGATGCACGCCGAAGGAAAATTTGCCAAAAATCGCATTGTAGTATGCAATGGTTTCAAAGACACGAACTACGCCACGGCCATAGGCAGTCTTATTGATGAAGGTTTTACGAATGTTATTCCGGTAATTGACAACGAACACGAAATTACTCACTTAGCAAAGTCCCTGAACAGTTGTGTTGATGTCGGTATTCGTATTGCATCGGAGGAGGAGCCTAAGTTTGAGTTCTATACCTCGAGACTAGGCATTCGCTACAAGGATATTCCGAAGTTTTTCAACGATCATATCAAGGATAATTCCAAGTATAGAATGAAAATGCTGCACTTTTTTGTGAACACAGGCATCAAAGACTCGGCATATTACTGGAATGAGTTGCACAAATGTTTGGAGGTGTATTGTGAGTTAAAAAAGATGTGTCCGTCGCTAGATAGCTTGAACATCGGTGGTGGTTTCCCAGTCAAGAATTCCTTGGCTTTCTCTTTCGACTATGAATACATCATTGAAGAGATCATCCAGCAAATTCAAACCACATGTGAAGCCGAAGGGGTCGAGGCACCTCATATTTATTCTGAGTTTGGATCTTTTACTGTTGGCGAAAGTGGTGGGGCTATTTACAAGGTAATGACTCAAAAGAAGCAGAACGATAGAGAAAAATGGAACTTGATCGATTCTTCGTTTATGACCACTTTGCCAGATTCCTGGGCGATTAACAAGCGCTTTGTCATGTTACCATTGAACAGATGGGACCAAACCTACGAGCGCGTTTTCTTGGGTGGAATGACTTGTGATAGCGACGATTATTACAATTCTGAGCAGCATGTCAACGCAATTTATCTGCCCGTTTTTGATCAGGACAACCCACTCTATATCGGTTTTTTCAATACCGGAGCTTATCAGGAGAGTATAAGCGGTTATGGGGGCATTCATCATTGCCTAATCCCCCAGCCGAAGCATATTCTTATCGACCGAGATGAAGAAGGGGGACTGCAATATGAGGTGTTTAGCAATGAGCAAAAACCGGAAGAAATGTTGAAGATTTTGGGTTATAAGACAAAGGAAAATGCCTTATGAGCAATATGAAAACATATGCAGGTATTCCGGAAGAATTTGGAAGCCATGAAAATGCTAAAGTTACGTTGATCCCTGTGCCTTATGATGGTACAAGTACCTGGGGGAAAGGTGCCGATTTGGGGCCACAGGCCTTTTTGGAAGCTTCAGAAAATATGGAGCTATACGACATCGAAACAGATAGCGAAGTATACCGCCAAGGTATTGTTTTAGAGAATCCGGTGCTTGAAAACAGTTCGCCTGAAGATATGTCAGCCGAAGTAAAGCGGCGGGTAGCGGCAAGTTTACAAAAGGGAAAATTTGTGACCCTATTTGGGGGCGAGCACTCAATAAGCATTGGCAGTATTCAAGCCCACGCAGAGATGTACGAGAATATTACCATTCTTCAAATCGATGCCCATGCAGATTTAAGACCGACCTATATGGGATCGACATGCAATCATGCTTGTGCTTTACACTGGGCATCGAAAAACACCAACTTGATTCAGGTCGGAATTCGAAGCATGGATATTTCAGAGAAGGAGCATATGAACCTTGGTCAAACCTATTTCGCTCATGATGTTGCCGCTGATGAGGACGATGTGTGGATGAGGGTTTTGGCGAGTCAGCTCACTAAAAAGGTGTACGTGACTATTGATTTGGATGGTTTTGATTCTTCTTTAGTGCCAAGCACTGGGACTCCAGAACCCGGCGGTCTGGGCTGGTATAAAGTGATGAAGCTTCTGCGAATAGTTTCTGGAAAGTCTCAAATTGTAGGCTTCGATATTGTAGAGTTAAAGCCAAATGAGGTGGATAAATCGTCTGATTTTTTAGCCGCGAAATTGTACTATAAACTTCTTTCTTACTGTTTTGAGGGAGATTATTAATTGATCAACATGAAAATTCGAGAGTTTATTCAGCACCATTACCGTCATTTTAACGCTGCAGCACTTGTGGATGCGGCGAAAGGTTATGAGACCCATCTCGCTGAAGGTGGGAAGATGATGATTACCCTAGCAGGAGCAATGAGCACTGCTGAATTGGGGATTTCGCTGGCGCAAATGATTAGATCCGACAAGGTGCAGATTATCAGTTGTACCGGAGCCAATTTAGAAGAGGATTTAATGAACCTTGTGGCACATTCGCACTACAAGCGGGTACCAAACTACCGAGATCTCACCCCAAAGGAAGAAAGAGAATTGTTGGATAAAGGACTCAATAGAGTGACGGACACGTGTATTCCTGAGGAAGAAGCATTTCGCAGATTACAAAAGCATGTATTTGAAATCTGGAAAAAGGCCGAGGACGATGGTCGGCGATTGTTTCCGCATGAATTTATGTACGAACTCATTTTAAGTGGAGTGCTCGAGCAGTATTATGAGATTCCACCTGAACATTCGTGGATGATAGCGGCAGCTGAGAAGAACTTGCCAATTGTTGTTCCAGGTTGGGAAGACAGTACGATGGGTAATATTTTCGCGTCATATTGTTTGAAAGGTGAATTGTCTCCGTCAACCATAAAATCAGGAATCGAGTATATGATGTACTTGGCCGATTGGTATACAGACAATTCTGAAGGCAAGGGAATTGGATTTTTTCAGATTGGTGGTGGCATAGCGGGTGACTTTCCTATATGTGTGGTGCCGATGCTGTACCAAGATATGGAGCGATATGACACACCGTTTTGGTCATATTTTTGTCAGATTTCGGACTCCACGACTAGCTATGGAAGTTATTCTGGTGCTGTGCCGAACGAAAAAATCACTTGGGGTAAGTTGGATATTGACACGCCTAAGTTTATTGTAGAGTCGGATGCTACGATCGTTGCACCGCTCATTTTTGCTTGGATATTAAATCAATAGAGATGAAAAGGATCATCAAAGACTTTTAGACAGTCACTAAGGAACAAATGGATCTTATTCTAGATCGATTTCCTCACGGGTTTGACGTAGAAGATTTGAAGGTGCTGCACGATTTGAAGGGGAGGCTAATACGTTGTTTGGAAATCAAGACGGAGGAATTTGACTATTTGTTTAAAATCGATACCAACATGATTGAGATGTTGGGCGAGCATTCAGACATAGACCTGGACACGCCTGATCTTGATGATGATTTTAATGCTGATAATGATAGTTCAGACCTTGATGATTGATTCCACGTACCAGTTTCCGATGTTGTCTCAATGCGGGTGTTCCAGATTAGTAAATGGATGAATTAGATCGACGTCGGCTTGGAACAGATCTGGATCATCGAGTTTTTCCGAATATTCAATGCTCGATAGAACATATTTCATGGTCTCAATGCGTGCCTTTTCTTTGTGATTGGCGTGAACAATGATCCATGGTGTTTTACTTTTTGACGTTCGAAGGAACATGTGCTCCTTGTAAAATGTGTAATCTCCCCACTTTTTTTCAGCGGCAACATCCACGTTGCTAAGTTTCCATTGCTTCAAGGGATTGGTTTTTCTTTCCTCCAAGCGAAAAGCCTGTACTTCTGATGATATTGAAAACCAAAATTTGAAAATGATAACCCCATCATTGATGAGCATCTTTTCGAAGTCGGTCACCTGATTCATGAACAACTCATATTGCTCCTTTGAACAGAAGCCCATTACTGGTTCAACGATTGCTCTGTTGTACCATGAACGGTCAAAGAAGACGATTTCGCCAGGGTTTGGAAGCTCCTTAATATAGCGCTGAAAGTACCATTGGCCGCGCTCCAGTTCTGTCGGTTTAGGCAAAGCCACAACTCTCATGGCTCTGGGGTTTAAAAATTGGGACAGTCTAAAAACAGCTCCCCCTTTCCCGGCAGTATCTCTTCCTTCGAGAATGATGAGCACCCTTGATTGGCTCGAAATAACCCAATTCTGCAATTTGACCATTTCTATTTGAAGCGTTTCAAGAATGTCGATGAGCTCAGGGTCGAAGCCAAACTCTTTAAGATATTGTGCCATATACCTAGTGTATTAGTCAATTGTAATTGGAGCTATTGCATGGCTTTATAGTTTATCACCTATTCCAGATATTGTTGCAAGGGAAATTGCTAGCTTCAATAAGTAAATATGCTGAAAATCTTTGTAGATTCGCGCCCTCCTTTGGGACATTAGCTCAGTTGGTTTAGAGCGCTACCTTGACAGGGTAGAGGTCACTGGTTCGAATCCAGTATGTCTCACAAAAAAAGCCTATCGTTCGATAGGCTTTTCTGTTTTTATGAATATAGCCTTTTCACTGGCTCACCGGGAAGTGGAACCGAAGCGAAAAGACTTTTTCAAAAATAGGTTTATGGTCGCTTGCCTATTCCACTCACGAATTGCAACATGATTCCACTTTGTTCTTCGTTGGCATCAACAACACGTGTATAAAAGGTATTTAGGCGGATTCTTGTGTGTGGAGAGACCACATAGGTCAAACTTCCTGCTAGACTCCAGTTGTACAGGTCGCCCTGTCCTTCTTGCGCCTTCATCGAGTTGATGGAGTGAGAAGCACTGAACATCCAGTTTTTTCCTGAATATAGATCCAGGTTGTTCATTATGTTCATAGAGATATATCGGCCCATAGAGCTTGTCGTCGTCTCTCCAATGATCACTTGGTTCACAAGCTTTATTCTCTCGCTGTATTTAAATACCCAGTCCGCACCAATACGGTAAATATGGCTGAGGTCTTTGGCAATAGCTGTAGATGACAATTGACCCGCTACCAAGTTCAAGCCAAACTCATTTCGCTTATATGTAGGAGAGCCAATTCTTGATGTCGCCAGCCAGGTTCCTTGATAATTGTAGGATCCAAATTTAAATTGGGGAGCAATTTCAATATTGGACTCATCGTTGACAATGAGGTTGTTGCATACAAGCACGGGCTTCGAAAGAAAACCACCACTCGTAAGAGCAATCTCGATGTCCAACTTCTTTGAGATGGGCGATTTGTAGAACACCCCAATGTCTTGAGCAAATCCAAGGTCCATCTTAATCGGGTTGATCATAAAACTAACTACCGGATCAATTTTCGGATTGTGACCGTATGGAATTGATTTGTTACCAATGATCAGTGCAGTTCTATCCCACTTTGTTTTGAATTTGATGTAGGTAGTCTGAAGTTTGAAATCAATACTGCTGCGTTTAATACCAAATAGATCTACCTGGGAGTCATACTCAAGTCCCAATCGAAAGCGCCAACTGTCAACCGCAATGAGTTTTGTGTAACCTCTTTGCATATTCCTCTTGTTTTTGGAAACAATCTGGAAGTTGAATTGATTCTTTGGACTTCGTGTTGCAAAATCCCAGCGATCCCCGTTTACGTCGTTTACAAATCCCCCGTGAAGGTTCAGTTGGCCGTAAAAAAAGGTCGTCTGTTGTTTTTTTAGCTTGATCGATGATTGAGACGATAGGCTGCTACCGACAAGACAAGCTGCTATGAAGAATAATGTTTGGAGTTTCATACCGTTCTCGTTTGTTGGTTAGTAGTTGTAAAGCTTCTTGCGAATTCGCACCGTCTCGCGAATTTCTTTCGGCAACTTAATTGTACCCATCCAAACAGGGGTAATACGCTCATAACACAGTACATAAATATTGAGAACATCCATTTCTAGGGACTCGTAAGTCAAATAGATTTTTTCAACTCCCTTGTACTGATTGTTCACCCATTGTCCGGTTTTCTTATCAGTAAGCAGCACAAAGGGCTTGATGTCATCGGGTAGCAAGGCTGCGTCAAACTGAATCGTACTTTGAACAGGATTGTATCGACGTGACTTTGGGAAAGTATTCATCCCGAATAACATGCCGTAAAGTTGCTGTTCATTGATCAAGGCCAGGTCAACATTACCAAGTGTAATGTCATAAGGCGACCATTCTCCTGTAAGCGTCAGTTGCACGTAAGACTCGCTTCCTTTGATGTCTATGACATCCATCTGAATGCTGTCAACGTGCTTCATCCAACTGAAATCAAACTCTTTCGGAGTTTCAGCCGTATAGTATCCGCGATCTTGGAACTGCATTGTTTGAATAGGCTCCTCAAGGATAGAAGTGTAGGTGAATTGCTTTTTATTTAGCAACAAGCCAAATTCACGTTTGTAGTGCTCTTCAAGATCTAACGGCTCTACCAATCTTCCAGATTGATGACCTATTTCCAATTGTTCAACATCAACCCGACGTTTCAATGGGCGTCTGAGTTGCTCGAAGTCGACCACTACACTTTCCGCATAGTCTGAGAGATCATTGTATTCTATGTTTGATGGTATCTCCTTTCCTGGATTTTTCAATTGTATCAATGTGCGGTACAATTCCGGATTGAGATAGAACCAAGTGTGGCTCAAGATTTTGTTTTGATTGAGGTTTTTATTACTGGCATACCTAGATCCCATGTCGTCATAACTTTCTGACGTAAGGGCAAATTCCCATTTCGATGCGGCGAGGCAATTGTTGGTGATATTTGCTCGATAAGGCTGTGCATTCATCTTCCCGTCCTGGTTGGACATAGTGAACTCGTTGTGCTCTCCTCTGAAGTTAACTCCAAAGCGGTTGAACTCTTCCAATAGAAGTTCGGCGTATAGTAAGTCACCGTCGCTATCGAGAGTCGGAATAAGTCTCATCAAGTCAACATCAGGGATTTTTACCGATGTTCCTGCTTGGTCTTTGAATTCAAAATCGACAACAACTTGGCCAGATGCCATTTTGTCGTGTAAGTGCAGTTGAATGTCAGTGAATCGAAGCTGATCGGTTTTACCATAAAAGGAATCTTTTTCTCCTATGTCAAAACCATACTCATAACCCGGACTCTGTGCATCCAAATGCAGTATGCCATCTGACTGTTGGGCAAAAAGCGCGGTAATTTCAGAAGGAGCCGGTTCGCTATTCCGGCTACTGAGATTCCACTTGTAGGAATAGCAGGAGCTGAGGGACAGTGCCACAGTCGCGGTAATGATGAATAATCGCATGTCGGTAATTTTCGTTGTTGCGAAAGCTCTCTTTCCGAGTGGAAGAGAAGAGGTAGGCAGTCTAGTTTTCGCTGGCAAAGATAATGATTTTTTACCAGATATAGACGAATGGGCTTAAAAGCACGACGAGCATGATAAAAATCAGGATTGAGTTTTTTTGCAGCAAGCGTTGATAAATTGTTCAAACCACGGCAGCCTTAGGGGCACCTTAATAATTCAATAACCTGTCCAATTGTCAGTAATAGTTTATTGGTAAAATTTTTGCTAGTTGATTGTCAAAACTTACTTTTGATCTACATATTTGTACAAATTGAAGAATCATGGCTCTAGAATTCACAGACAGTAACTTTCAAGAACTTGCGCTAGACTCGGACAAACCAGTAATGATTGATTTCTGGGCCGAGTGGTGCGGACCTTGCCGTATGGTAGGCCCGATCGTTGAGGAAATGTCAGGCGAGTATGAAGGAAAGGCAATTATCGGCAAAGTTAATGTCGACGAGAACCCGGACATATCAATGAAATACGGCATCCGAAACATTCCTACAATTATCTTCCTTAAGAACGGTGAGATGGTTGACAAGAGTGTTGGCGCGGTTCCAAAGAACATTTTGACTGAGAAAATTGATAACCTTCTCTAAATCTCGTCAAATTTGAAATTGAAAAGCCTCGGTATCTATCGAGGCTTTTTTTTGTCCGAGACTTTTATAGTTTCTTGTCCCTTCATCGAAACAAAGGCAACTGATTTTTCGTTTCTTTGTTATTCGACACAAGCACCCCATAGCCAATGGCAATTCAGATAGACAGAAAATACATTCAACAAATAGGCCGACTAGAGTTTCTAGCCAAGCAAGCTGTTGAAGGTTTCATTACCGGTCTGCACAAAAGTCCCTTCCACGGATTTTCTGTTGAATTTGCTGAACACCGACTTTACAATTCGGGTGAGTCTACGCGTCACATTGACTGGAAGCTATATGCGCGGACGGAAAAGCTTTTCGTTAAACGGTACGAAGAGGAGACCAATCTGAGGTGTCAGCTTCTTGTCGATACTTCTGCTTCGATGTATTTTCCTGCAGGGGTTGAGCCTGAAGGGCCAGAGATGAACAAGTTGAAGTTTTCGTTGTACGGAGCTGCAGCGCTCATCGAGTTGTTCAAGAGACAGCGAGATGCGGCCGGCGTTACCATGTTCAATGAGAAAATTGACTTACATACTGCTGCCAAGTCTAGCGCAGCGCATCACAGGTTCCTATTCAATGAATTGGAGCAAGTTTTGGACACTGTAAACGTAGCAGGTACTAAATCTACTTCTGTAGCTCAGGCCTTGCACGAAATCGCTGAGAGCATCCACAAACGTTCATTGGTGATTCTTTTCAGTGATATGTTTGACAACCGAGATACAGCCGATGAGATGTTTGGAGCGTTGCAACACTTGCGACACAACAAACATGAAGTGGTTGTTTTCCACGTAGTTGATAAAAAGACGGAGCTGGAATTTGATTACGAAAACCGACCATATACTTTCGTAGACCTAGAGAGTGGGGAAGAGGTAAAAGCCAATCCAACGGATATCCGCGAGCATTATCTCGAGAACATGAATAAGTTCAAGACAGAGCTCAAGATTAAATGTGGACAATACCTCATTGACTTCGTTGAAGCAGATATCAACGAAGGGGTAAACCCAATTCTCTTACAGTACTTGCTGAAAAGACAGAAACTCTTTTAGAATCTTCTAGCCTATATTGGTGAATGCCGACTGCACATCGTCGTCTTCTTCGATCTTATCCAATAGTTTTTCAATGTCGGTCAATTGTTCTTCCGAGAAGTCGACCGGTGTCGTAGGGATGCGCTGAAGCGTTGCCTTTTCGACCTCAATCTCCATGCCTTCCAAAGCTTCACTCATCGTACCGAACTTTGTATACTCGGCATAGGCATAAATCATCCCGTCATTTTCTTCGAGGGATTCTAGTCCGCCATCAATAAGCGCAAACTCCAATTCTTCCATGTCCATTTCGTCGGTCTTCGGGAACTCGAACACAGCTTTACGGTTGAACATATACTCCAATTGGCCTGTAGCAACCAATGCACATCCTACTTTATTGAAGTACGATTTGACATTTGCAATGGTACGCGTTGTATTGTCTGTGGCACATTCGATAAACACAAGAACACCATGTGGGCCTTTACCTTCATAGTTGACAAGGGCGAAATCTTGAGCATCCTTGGCGGTTGCTCGTTTGATTGCATTGTCAATGTTGTCCTTGGGCATATTTTGCCCTTTGGCATTTTGAATCGCCGTACGAAGCTTTGAGTTGGTGTCTGGGTCAGGTCCGCTTTCTTTGGCGGCAACTGTAATAGACTTAGCCAATTTTGGAAATACCCGAGACATCTTGTCCCATCTTTTCTCTTTTGCTGCACGTCGGTATTCAAATGCTCTTCCCATGGATGTTTCTTTGATGTGAATTGCGAAAATACCAATTCACATCATGGTAATCAAACCGAGGCCTAAATTTGAGGAGTAGGGTGTGTAATGTCATATTTTCGATAGGATATTAAAGATATAGCCTTCGGCAAATGCCTTGCACCAGTATTCATAAAATGACCGATATATCTAGTTATCAGTCAAGTCCGTGTTTGCCGAAAAAAAAAGTTCAGATTTTCGAAAAAAAAACCTCCCTAGCTATTGCGTAAATACTAAAAAGGCTTACTTTTGCGGTCGCTTCGAAAGAGAAGCACAGGTTGAAAGATCGAAAGTGAAATTAATTTGTTTTTGGATGTAATGCTCCAAAGTTGGTCTGGTAGTTCAGTTGGTTAGAATATCTGCCTGTCACGCAGAGGGTCGCGAGTTCGAGTCTCGTCCAGACCGCCAACAAAAATCTGAAACCCTTGTAAACACTATGTTTACAAGGGTTTTTTGTTTTTCCTGTCTTGCATTTGTGTTGCATT
>JBLHIB010000120.1:0-10118 GCA_047615865.1 Gammaproteobacteria bacterium | reverse complement strand
GCGATTGCCCAGCAGCATATTCTTTCGTACGTACTTACACTGCGACTGATGCTTGTGGTAACTCAAGCTCTACTTCACACACTATCTATGTAGATGACACAACTGCTCCTGTATGGGATGCATACGAGGTCGATGTAGATATGCCATGTGACGATGTAGATGATGCAATTTTAGTATCTGCAACTGATAACTGTTCTGACTTCGAGATCACTTACGAAGATGAGACTGTATCAGGAGGTTGTGCTGGAAACATCATCCGTACTTACTCTATAGTTGATGCTTGTGGAAACGCAGCAGATCCAGTTCAGCAAATCATTCACTTGCTTGATAACGTTAACCCTTGGTTCGTTGACTTCCCAATGGATGTAACTGTTCCTTGTGACGATGTTCCTACTTCTGATGTTCTCATCACTTTCGATGACAACTGCACTGCGGTAACATTGGCTTACGACGGATTGACTTCAACTCCTGGTGATTGCATCGGAAATTACACGAATGTTCATTGCTGGACTATCACAGATAATTGTGGTAACTCTGTTCAAGCTTGTTGGACGATCACTGTAATTGATGAAGATGGTCCTGAGTTCGAATTTATCCCTTCTGGAGATGATATCTCTTGTGAGAGCGTTGTTCCTGTTGAGATGGCAGAAGCATTCGATATCTGTGGAACTGCAGTTGTAACATACACAGATGCTTTCGTTGAAGGTGACTGTCCTCAGTCTTATGAGGTTGTTAGAACTTGGACTGCAACTGATGATTGTGGAAACGCAACAATTGCTGATCAGACGACTACTTACAATGTATATGACAATGTTCCTCCTGTAATTGCAGACTTCATTGCTGATATCTCTGTAGACTGTCCAGATGATGTTCCTTCATTCGATGATTGGGCAGCAACTGATAACTGTGATCCAAATCCAGTTGTATCTACTGACATCAATGTGATGGCAGAAGATAGCTGTGGTAACTACTTTGCTGAAGTTACTTGCACTGCAACTGATGCATGTGGTAACAGTAGCAGCGTATCATTCACTATCACTGTTCAGGACAATATTGCTCCTGTACTTGATGATGAGCCTGCTGATTTGGTTCTTGACTGTGAAGCTGAAGCACCAGCTGCTGATGACTGCACTGCTACTGACAACTGTGGAAACGAAGTTGAGATCTCTTACAACGAACAAATGTTCGGAGATCTTCCAGCTGAAGGTTCAATCGTAGACTGTCAATTGGTTCAACCTGTTTCTCCATATTACAACCCAGACTGGGCACTATGGTTACAGGATTTCCCAATGGGTTATGAGTTCTATTCTCTAATGGATGGTAACTGGGTAGAGTATCCAGATGGATCAGCTCACATTACTGCAACTGTTGTTAGCACTGATAACGCAAGTGCAGGATGGTCTGTTGATGTATGGTTTACTAACGGAGTAGATTGGGATGCATGGTCAACTCAAGGTTTCCCTACTAGCTTTAAAGATGATTTCAATATCGCTGGTTTGAACTACCTAGAGTGGAACTACTTCCTTATCAATGCTGATTCTTCTGCATTGACTGGATGGGGTGATTTCGCAGGTTCTATGTTGAACTTGAGCCACGCTCCTTCGAACTACTTCTACGGATACCAAGTTGGTGTTGCAGCGAATAACGTTAACGGAAACTACGGAAGTGGTGGATGGTTCTACTACAACGGTTTGTTTGTAGATTCATCTAATCAGTTCCAAAGTGAAGTTGATGGTGCTGGTGACTTTGCTTTCGAGCATGATTGTTGTCCTCAGTATTGGTTGGAGCGCACATGGTGTGCAACTGACTGTTCTGGAAACGAGTCTTGCCATACTCAGACGATTACGTTTGAGGACTTGGGAGGAATTGGTTCTCCTGAAGGTGAGTTTCCTCTAGCTGATGTTGTTGAAGCGAAAGATAATTTTGAAATTATCGTAGTAGCTCCAAACCCAACTGCTGAGAATGCGACTATCAAGTTTGCTTCGCCTACTGTTAACACATTGAAACTTGAAATTTATGACCTCGCTGGTCGTAAGGTTGGAGTGTTGTTCAACGGTAACGTAGTTGCGAATCAATTGTACACTGTAGACTTCTCTGCTGGAGATCTCGAAAGCGGTATTTACACTATACGATTGGCTTCTCAAACACGTCAAGTAAATGAGAAACTCGTAGTGTCTAAGTAAGACACAGAGCTAAATATTAAAAAGGGTTGTTCCGGTGAAAATCGGAACAACCCTTTTTTTATGCAGTAAAGTGCAGTAAGTATGAGCGTTCATTGTCTTTCGTTACCTTTGCATCTTTCGGATTAAGTCCATAGTATAACATGCAATTGTATTATGAAAGCTCTATATAACACCGAAGATTGGCGTGTTCTTAAAGAACGTATGGCTCAGAGCGCAGATAAACGCGTGACAGTCTCGTTCTATAAGTATTGGAATATCAAGAACACTCAACTCTTCCGAGATTACCTTTTTACTCATTGGAATGACCTTGATGTATTCGGGCGAATTTATGTCGCGTCGGAAGGAATCAATGCACAACTCTCTGTCCCCCAAGATCAACTCGAGAATTTTGTTGAACACCTGTATTCAATTTCCTTTTTGGATGGTGTAAGACTAAATTATGCGATCGAAGATGATGGCAAGTCATTCTACAAACTCATTATCAAGATTAGAAAGAAGATCGTTGCTGATGGACTCAATGACGACACTTTTGATGCATCCGACACAGGGGTGCACCTTTCAGCAAAAGAATTCAACCAGCTCACAGATGAAGATGAAACTATCCTAGTGGATATGAGGAATCATTACGAGAGCGAGGTAGGACACTTTCGCGGCGCTATTACACCTGATGTAGATACCTTCCGCGAAGAGATCGCTTTAGTTGAAGACATGCTTGCCGATAAAAAAGACACGAATATTGTCATGTATTGCACTGGGGGAATTCGCTGTGAGAAAGCAAGTGCCTGGCTTAAACACCAAGGATTTGAGAATGTACACCAACTCAATGGAGGTATCATTGAATATGCGCGTCAAGTTAAGAACGAAGGTCTTGAGAATAAGTTTAGAGGAAAGAATTTTGTCTTCGATGAACGACTAGCCGAATCTATTTCCGATGAGGTAATCTCCAGCTGTCATCAATGCGGTGAGCCAAGTGATGCACACCTCAATTGCCGCAATGAATTATGCCATCTCCTATTCATTCAATGTGGCAAGTGTGCCGAGAAATTTGGGAAGTGCTGTTCGTATGAATGCAGAGACTTTGCCGACTTGCCAGAGGAAGAACGTAGAAAGGGACGTAAGGGCGTTAAATTCACCAATCAAGACTTCCATAAAGGAAGAAGCCCTCGGTTGAAATTTAAGGCTGTCAGTAATGAAGAAGGATCTCTAAGGTCCGATTAATTGACCAGAATGACGATTAAGACAAATGGACGTTTGCCTTTTGCTAATCCTTTCTTATGATCATATCACTGCCACAGCAATATCTATTCATGGCGTTATAAACATCATACGCTGCTTGAACCTTGGACTCACTTGGGTTGGGATGCTCCGTAAATTGAAAGGTAGAATCAAATGTGAATACCTCGTCACCAATCAACAATTCATTCTTGTATACCAATTTAGGTAAAGCATCACTGTAGAAATTCAATGGGATCATACGATCGGCCCTGAAGATGCGACTTGTATCCAGTCCTTGGCCAACTTCACTTCGTTCCAAAGGCAGTTCGGCCCCAAAATTTCCTTCAAGCAATGCCATTAAAGACGGAAGGATGTCCAAATGAGAGCACAATCCTTCGAATTCCTCCGTCGATTCTAGCATGGGAGAATAGATGATGAGCGGAACTTGATAATGACCCAAAAAGCGATTTCCTGCTCCTGTATACCAGCCATGGTCACCCACAATAAGGAAGATCGTATTCTCGTAATGAGGCAAATCTTTGTACGATGTCATGAATTCTTTCAAAGCATCATCAGCGAACATCATAGATGCCAATACATTGTCTCCCAAATTCCCTCTTTCAACTTCAGTCATTTCCATTTCTGCGACTCGACTGTCCAAATATTCCCTTGTGTAGTATATGGAATCGGCCATGTTGTAAGGACTGTGAAATGTCAAAGTTTGGTACACATCAAGAAATGGTCGGCCTGGTTCAGGAGTATGTGATAAATCGATGCCCTGGTTAAATAATACCTTATCTGAATATCCCCAAATACCGTTGTTCTTGACCTGTTCGAATTGACCATCGCTCATGTACTTTTCATCAAAAAGCTCGTAGTCGCGGTATTCGTGCAATTGAGGATGTGAGAGCAACCATCGGCTAACGTTATCAAAAGCTCCATAGCCAGCATAAAAGTACCTGGAATGATAGCCCAAATCGCCAAATTGCTCAAAAATAGGCCGACTAGCAGGGTACCTCCATTTTTGCTCATTACCGATGTTTGTGTTCACCAGTCCCCGCTCAGACAGACCAAAAGGCAATGAGCCCAATAGATTCGTAATAGGACCCCATGACCTATCGGCATTGCTCAACATATTTTCCCAATACAGGCTTTGTCGCCGCAAAGAATCTGTGAATGTGGCGGCTGTGCCGAGAAAATTATTCTTTCCACAATAAGACGGTGCAAGGCTCTCAGAAACAATTAGTACCACATGAGGCATGATGCTATCACGAGGAAAGAAGGGCTCGAGAACGTTATTTCGGTCTTCGTTATGGAGCAACGGATATTTGCTGTCTGTATGCTTAAATTCGGGAGTTAATTGCCAATATTTTTCGCATTCTTGCGCCCAACGAACCTGTGTCTCAAATGATCCTGCTTCTGTAATGTTGTCTATGGACCGACCGAAAAAATGAACCTTCGAATTGGCAATCATCCAACTTTGACCATCAGAGAATTCTTTTCGTGAAGGCTTCTCATCTCTATTCTTAATAGCACTGATCGACCAGATCATCACGCCAATTAGGACCAAGTATTTTACCAATCGATTGTGTGACTTCGATTTTGAAACTAACCAGGAAAGCAGAATAAATATAGCCACGCCGAATACATGGATTCCCCAAATGCCCAAGCGGTCAACCTCCATCTCGGCTCCTGCAATCTGTCCCATGTCGATAAAGGAAATATTCATCAAACTGGCATCCGCGAGAATGTGATTGGTAATAAATACATGAGTAAGTGTGAGATCTAAGGTGAGAAGTACAAACCCAAGAATGAAGAATACTGTACTGCCCAGTTTTTTGTGAAGCAATCCCAATAGCCACGAAAAAAATGCAATACCCAAGCCAATAAGACCAATTAAAATAGCCTCGTTTTCAAATGCAGATACCAATAAATTTGAATCCAATACCAATTCCTCCGTTAGCCTAAAGTAAATTAACTCATAGACTCGAATTGCCAGAAAAGTCATAAGTAACGCAATAAGCCCCAGGGCGAGAGGATATATGCGATCAATTATTCTATCTGACAGAGGTGCTTTCACTGGTTGCTTTGTTGGAGAATGTTTTCGTCATAGTCAACCAGAATTACCTTGACCTGAGAGTCGGCTGCAAGTTGCCTAATACGTTTTTTACCCGGCTCACCTTCCAGACCATTGGTCCATAAATGAAGTGGGAATTCTGGAAAATTTAGATCGAGAAATTCATACATACTCTGGTCGGCCGATAACGCATTCACCGCATCGGTTGCAAGCATTTCTTGTATTGCCTTTTTAATTCGAGCAGTATCAGTACTTGACCGATCCTCAAAATGTGGAAGCCAATAGCTTGTGTTAAAGCCAGCATTGTGAAGTTTTTTGATTGCACCTTGATCCCAACTTTCCACGATCACTCGGCTAAGAAGCTCGCGTTGAGCGATTTTATCTTTCAGAAGTGCTACCGCCAATTGATGATCCACTTGATCGAAATTTTTGAAATCAATCCAGGCATAGGCTTTGTTTCCCAGTAAAACTGCGTCAAGATAATCGCCAAGCTCCAAGCTAGCCTCGTCATCTGCATCGTGACGGACGGTGAATTTTAGACGAGTTTGGTCGAAAAAAATATCAAACTCTAACCCCGAAAATTTGGCAACTGATGTTTGAGCATGACCTAGGTCATTTGCCCGATGGGCCCAAAGTTTATCGGGCAAGTCAAAAAATGGAAGGGTTGAAAGGTCTTCTTTCGAAGAGTTCGAGGGCGTGCAGCCTTGGACTATAAATAAGCTTAAGCACAAGGCAAATGCATTGCCGAACTTCGTCAGATTGGAATGTTGCGTAAACTTAATTAGTGGGATCATATGGCTTGCCGAACACTAGAGATTTCGCGTCCTGATATCGAAATGCACTTAATCCTTCTCCTGGGCGTCAATCAAGATGTAATTCATTTGATAAACGTCGTCAGAGTTCAAAGTGAACTTTCCTTCAAAAGTCAAGCGTTCATCTGTTTTATACTTCCGAGACTTTGACTTGAATCTCAAATCAACCACGGATTCAGGGCCAGCACCCCCGCAAAAGAAGCAGTTGGCATATGGATAACGAGACAGCACGTAAAAATCCTCATCGTAGTCTACTGGGATTACGTACCCAGTAATATAAACCGATTTGCCTTCTAGATCCAATACCGTTTCGCCAAAAGTTGGCTGCCAATAATAGGCATCCAATTCTTCAATGTATACGTCTTTGAAATCTACGTCGCTCAATGTTCTCCAAGTAAGCTCAGAAGCCGCTATGTCTTCGTAAAAGCCAGCAGAATATATGTCTACCGCACCATTGTTCACCAAGATGTCAGTGTTCAAATTGGTAGGAAGTGGATGTTTGCAAACCGAAGAAAGGTTCATACCTGAAACCAAAACGATAACAAGTAACCATAACATATATTTTCTCTTATTATCCATCGGCGAGTGTTTTTGAAATGTCAATTTGAACTGCACGTATTGCAGGCAATAATGAGGCCAAACTTCCAACAAAGATAGTAATAATGAACATCAGCCACTCCATAGGAATTGGGCCGAGGTCGTTAAGACTGTAATGGAAATTTTCTTTCATGAAGTAGGAAAGAATCAATAAACCAATTCGACTTAAGACAAAGCCAATTATAAATCCCAATACCGAGAGGATCAGACCCTCTTGCAGGATCAATGTAAATACTTTCGCTCTGGAAGCTCCCATACTTCTCATCAAAGCGAGTTCGTACTTCCGGTCTTTAAGCGAATTGAACAACGAGATGAACACAGATATAAAGGATATAATAACAATGATTAAGGCTATTGCACTGAGCGCTTTCATGCCCAAACCAAAATTTTCATTCAAGCGATTGATCTCTATTGCAGGAAGAGCAATACTCATATTGGTGTCCTTGATTGTATTCGGGATCGTCATCACCGCAAGAGGATTCCTCTTCTTCAATAAAACAGCTGTATATTCTCTTTCAGAGTCAGGTATAGTATCGCCTTCTTCTGTGTGCACGTCCCAAATCGATTGAATTGGTGTCAGGATAAGTTGGTCAACAACTGTATGCGATTCCGCAAATATCCCAACGACCGTGAACACGCGATTTGTGTGCACGTCTGTATTGTCCTCCAAGCCATGGGCACTGTAAAAAGTGTCACCCACTTTCATGTCCATTTCGTCTGCAACCGCTCGACCTATTGTCACATCAAATGGCTCGGTGTAGTAGTTTCCCTCTTCCACAACTGCACCATAGTGCTGGGCGTACTTCTCACTTGTCCCTACTATTCGATATTTCAAATAATTATCACCGTATGCCATTGGAATTGCATCGGCGATATATGGATGTTTCATTACGCGCTGGGCCTCAAGCATATTGATGTTTCCCGTAGGAGCATCTACTTGATACACTGCTGAAAGTATCAATTGGAGTGGGCTGCCTTTCGCTCCGAGAACCATGTCGATGTCTTTGATGTTTCGGTCAAACTGCTCTTTTAACTGTGCTTGCATGACAAGCAACAAAGAGATTATTCCGACACCAAAAGCTAGCAGCAATAGGCTCAAAGTGGTATTGAGGGGTTTATTGCGAATGTTGGCCCAACTAATCTTTATCAAGTTCATAGTTCAACCCTTTTTTCAAATTCATCCTTGAGCCGTTGATCATGTGTCACGATAATCAAAGTAGCACCGCTTATCTCTGCTTGTTCGCGCAGCAAGCCAATGACTTCACCAGCATTCTTGTCGTCAAGAGCAGAAGTCGGCTCATCGGCAAGAATCAACTTTGGATCATTCACTAGAGCTCGCGCAATGGCAATTCTTTGCTGCTCACCAACACTCAATCGACGAGGAGCTTGATTTGCCTTGTCCTTCAAATTGAGCCTCTCAAGAATGCGCAGTGCCTTGTCACGGTCAATGGAATTGCCACTCAAGTACTGAGGCATGATGAGGTTGTCAAGAACAGACAAGGAATCGATGAAATGTGCCGTTTGGAAAATGATCCCGATGTTTTGACCCCTGAAGTGATCGAGCTTCGACGGTGTCAATGTTTCGACCGCCGTTCCATCAATGACTATCGAGCCGCTTGATGGTTGGAGCATGCCTGCGAGTAAGTGAAGTAAAGTAGTCTTTCCCGATCCACTTTGGCCCAAGAGCAGCATCTGATCGCCAGTATGACAACCGAAGTTCGGAAAGCTGAAGACTGGTCCATCGTCGTATGTAAATTCAATTCCTTCGCAACGTAGCATTCGCGCATTTTTTCTAGTTGTCGAAGGTACATATTTCGAGGTCAATCGTTGACTCACCAAGGTTAAAAAGAATTAAACTGAATTGGTAATTGCAGTAGTGTGAATCACAAATTGTCAACATTTCTGATTTGTATCAAAGCCGCTCGAAGCGAACTTGCTAACTTCGCAGCATGAAATTTCAGTCGAGATTAAACAAGTTTCTCTTAGGGGTAGTAATCGGCCTTGTGCTTGTAGTGATGTTCTTCGGAGGCAGAGATTGGCTTTCTTGGCTGCCCGGCCCGCAAGTTAAAGGTCAGATATCCGAGTGGTACCAAACGCCGAGTCAGGAAATAAGCAAGGCACTAGTTTGTTCAGGGTTTTCTGACGAAATATTGTCAAATGTTATGTCGGAAGGGGATGTCGATTTTGGCAACAGCGAGCCTCGTGAAAGCCCTCGAATGTACTGGTTGGGCTATGATTCGGAAACCCTCGGCCATGTCGATGTGTCTTTTGAAATCAAGGGGGAAGAGGCTCGAATCGTTGACTTTCGCCCCAAAAAGAATTGTCCTTAGAATTTCTCAATACTCTGTTGAAAAGTATCACACTGTCTCCAGTATAGAAGCTCAAGGAATTTTGTGTTCGCTGATACTGTCAATTTGAAGAAGGAAAGTAAAGAAGTTGAAGCACCACTAGAGTTGAATAGTGTGCTTGAATTTCAGGGAAGCAGAAAGGACGTTTGCGCTCAGCGCCAATTCTACTCGATACCTACTACAAATCGAATTGTCTCAACTTTTGAATTCTCCTTGTACACGAGTTGTAAAGTAAATACACCGTCACCGAGAGGTTTCGTGTCAATTTCGAACGTTCGGATAAGATCAAGTTTTTCACGATCCCAAACCACTTTTCCGCGACTGTCCCAAACCTTCACTCGCTTGATGTCAGTGTTTTCTCCCACATCTACCGTGAGAATCGACTGCGTAGGATTGGGGAATACGCGAATTCCTCCATCCAATGGAGGTCCAGAGGTTTCAGGATCACCTTCCAATTTGTACACCGCCAAACTCGTACACAAGTACATCTCACCCTTGTTGTCCTCGCCAAATCCGTAGCTGTTTTCCTCCCATGGAATGAATCCCCCGGGAACCTGAATTTCAAACGGCTTGGCCTCCCAGTTTTGCCCAGAACCACTGAGGATCCAAAATTTCACATCGTAAAAGCCACAAAAATCGCCAACAATTAAGTGTCCATTGAGCGAAGGGATATTGCTTCCGCGATAGACGTTTCCTCCCACCGTAGCGCACAATCCATTAGAGTGATAGTAGTCGAAAATCGGTAGTCTCAAGTCGCTGTCCGGGTTGCAGTTTTCAGTAGGCTCATAGCAATGTGTGCCTTCCATTAAACGCCAACCTAAATTCATGCCACTCGGTTCATTAGGAGAAATCATACTTACTTCTTCCCAGTCAACTTCGCCAACAT
>JBLHIB010000119.1:0-10433 GCA_047615865.1 Gammaproteobacteria bacterium | reverse complement strand
ATATAAAACACATGTTGGGATGTTGACTCATGTAAAATGGGTGTTTGTCGATAAAAAAATGAAGTTAACGCACTATTAAAAGGGTGTCGGCGCAGAATTAGGGAATTCAGAGGTGTGAATCCTAATGATCTGCCACACTCACTCAGCGACTTTTGCATGTTTTTCGGCCCAGGCTAAGAAGTCATAGAAATCAAACGCGTGTCTTTCAAAGTGGTCTTTTTTCAATATCGTAAGGTCTTTTGCAAGTCCAGCATATAACTCTTGTGTGGGCTTGGTTTGACGCTTTTTGAGGACCTCATTGATAAAGGCCAAAAACACACTTTCAAATTGGTAGACTTTGTTCCGCGTTTCCAAATAGCGCTGTGTTGAACGCAAGGTGTATGGAAGCAAACTCTTATTGCCCAGCTCCAAGTGGATGATTAAATTCAAGATTTGCCCCATGCAGTGTATATCCTGAGTTTGATCAATGTCAATATTGTTCAACAATTGATTGGTCCACTTCAAAGATTCGTTGTGATCTCCATGACCGAAGAATGCAATAGCGATATTGAAATACAAGGACGCCTTTTTGACAGAACTTAGCTTTTCTTCATACTTAACGAGCCCTTCTTCTATTTCAGGAACCATACTTATGCCTTTGGCAAATTCCCCTTGCTGGATAAATAAATTGAGCTCGGCGCTTCGCGAAATAGAGAACATACGCATCTCCCTATCTTCATTCGTTGTTTCATTTTCAGCGTTACTCGCATCCCCCAAGTAGTCGATGTATTTGTAGGCTTCTTCTGCCTTTCCCAAACGTGTTGCAACATGGATCGCATTGGTCAAAACACTCATGTATACATTGGGCTCTTCGTCAAATATGTGTCGCTTCGATTGAATAAGTTCGATGTTATTTGCTAGAAAAGGATAGCAGGTTTCGTAGTCACCCAAACCAAAATAGTATGCACTTGATAAATGATTTAAGAGGTACATATTGGCCGGGTGATTTAGCCCTGCTTCTTCGGCGTGATTAGCCTTGTCCAAAATTGCTTTGAATTTTGTGAGCTCCTCCTCAGATCGTATTTTACCCTTGACATACAAAGTCTTGAAAATCTGACTTTTCAAATTCCACAGCTTGTCGTAAGTCTTCAATTTCTCAACGAGGTCTTGGTCCTCTTTCAAAATTGCAGCAAGATCCTCGTCCTTTACATTGTCATAGTTGTCTTTTTCAAGAAGGCGTTTCTCCCAATACCTGATCTCGATCAAGGTGGTCACTTTTTCATATTTTTCAGCCACTTTTTTCGAACTGCGCAGCAATTTGAAGCTCTGATCGTACAAAGACTTATTGTAAAGAATCTCAGCACAATGAAGCTGTCTCTTCAACTGAGCTTCAACTGAACTGTTGGAGTGAAAAGCATCCAAACTCTTAAGTATAGATTGGTATAACCTGCTTTTGGCAATCGAAAAACGATGGATAAATGCCTCGTTCTTGAACTTGCGCATTAGCTTATCTTCATCGTACTCATCGAGCTTGTCAATAGCATCGAATAATATTTGATAGTTGTTTTGATCACCAATCACATGTCTAGAGGAAAATACTTTGAAATAGCGCTTTTCCGGCTTGGACATCGATTTAATCAATTTGTGCAGATTGTCTGAAGCTTTGTTTGACATGTGACTATTGTTTCGTTTTTAACTTACTAGAAATGTAATTATTAAATTCTAGTATTGAGTTAATTAACGGTTCAACTGCCTCTTTTATTTATACATGTCTAGTCGGGTGAATTGAAATGGTTCCAAACCTCTTGTGCAACTTTCATGTTGACCGCCCTCTGCAGTTCTTTGATTGTGGCTTCTTTGATGTTCCTGACCGACTTAAATTTCAAAAGTAAGTCTTTTGCAGTTTTGAAACCCACCCCTTTGATGTCGGTAAGTTCAGTCTTCAATGCTTCTTTACTTCGCTTGTCGCGATGATGAGAAAGGCTGAAGCGATGGGCCTCATTGCGCAGTTGCTGTATGAGTTTCAGTGATTCCGACCTCTTGTCAATATAGAGCGGTAGTGAGTCACCTGGGAAATAGATTTCCTCCAATTTCTTCGCAATGCCTATGATTGCTATCTGGCCGCGCAGTTCCAATCGATCAAGTGCCTTGAGTGAAGCACTCAACTGGCCTTTTCCACCATCAATTATTATCAGTTGAGGAAAGGGCTCTTTTTCTTCTTTAAGTCGCCTATATCTTCTGAAAACCACCTCTTCCATGGAGGCAAAATCATCAGGTCCAACAACAGTTTTGATTGTGAATTTTCGGTAGTCGGCTTTGCTGGGCTTGGCGTTCTTAAAGACAACACAGGCCGAAGCGGCATTGGTTCCTTGGATATTAGAATTGTCAAAACATTCAATATGCCTTGGCATTTCTTTCAGTCTTAGGTCGTCTTTTAGGGTCTGTAAAATTCGGTTCTGACTAGCTTCAGGGTCCACTTGATCTTGCTGCTTTTGCTGATCAAGCATATAAAATTTGGCATTTCTCTCGCTCAATTGAATGAGCTTGAGCTTGTCTCCCCGCTGAGGTGTGTGAAATCGTACATCGTCAAGCTCCAGTTCAAGATCAAATGGAATGTAGATCTCTTTGCTCTCACTCTGGTACCGCCGCCTTAACTCTGGAATGGCATAAGCGAGCACCTCTTCATCGGTTTCACCAAGCTTCCGTTTCAATACGGATGTCTGACCCTGAATAATTGCACCGTTGTTCACCTTCATGTAGTTCACATAACTAGCCGCAGTGTCTGATACAATGCTGAAAATGTCAACTTTATTTATTTTGGGATTAACGATCGTACTTCTCGCTTGGAAACTTTGCAATAAATCAATCTTAGATTTGTAGTCGGCAGCCTTCTCAAAATGGAGGTCGGCCGCGGCCGATTTCATTCTTTCTTTCAAGTCCCCAAGCGGACCATCCCACTGTCCTTTGATTATTTTGCGAATAGCCCCCACATTCTTATCGTATTCTACTTCACTTATGCGATTTTCACATGGTCCGAGGCAATTACCTATGTGGTATTCAAGGCAAATTTTATACTTACCAGAATCAACATGTTTTTCAGACAGATTGTAACTGCAGCTTCGAATGGGATATAATTTTCGTATCAAATCCAATACTTTGTGCATGGTCTTTACACTCGCATATGGTCCAAAATATTCCGATCCGTCTTTGATCAATTGCCGCGTGGGAAAGATTCTTGGAAATCGCTCTTTTTTAATGACTATCGATGGAAAGGACTTGTCATCTTTTAGCAGAATATTGTACTTCGGTTGATTCTCCTTAATCAAGTTATTCTCCAACAACAGAGCATCCATCTCTGTTTCTACGACAAGAAATTTGATATTGTCCACTTTCTTGGCTAGAATCCGGGTCTTTCCGCTGTCGTATTTATTCTTGTTGAAATAGGAAGAAACTCGACTCTTTAAATTCTTGGCTTTCCCCACATATAGCATGACGCCTTCTGTGTCAAAGAATTGGTATATCCCCGGCTTGGTCGGAAGTCTCTTAAGAATATCTGCTATGTGGTTCGTAGCTGGCATCGGTGCAAAACTAAACACTTGCGCCGACTCTTCTCGTTCGAATTTTCTTTCCTAGTTCTTCAATATGCTATTCATTAGATTTGCGGAATGGATTTGGTCACTGGAGGCACTGGAATTGTTGGATCCCGTATTATTTTTGACTTGCTGAATCAAGGTAAGTCTGTCCGTGCGCTTCTTCGCGATGAAAAAAGCAAAGTTGGCTTGTCTAAACTTTTCGAACACTGGCTCCCAGGTTCAAAAGATCTAACCCAAAAAATCCAGTGGATAGAGGGCGATATATTGGATGTTGAATCACTTTTGGTTGCCATGGAGGGTGTCCAAAATGTATACCATGTAGCAGCTATGGTGTCTTTTCACAGGAGCGATCACCAGCAAATGATGAAGGTCAATTCAGAAGGAACTTCAAACATTGTCAACACTTGCCTGGCCATGGATATCCATAAAATCTGCTTTGTGAGTTCTGTTGCGGCCATCGGAAGAAGCAAACCCGGTGAAGTGATTCATGAGGAGATCATGTGGAAAAACTCACCTCTAAACAGTCAATACGCAATTAGTAAATATTGTGCCGAGCGAGAATTGTGGAGGGGCAAAGAAGAGGGCTTGAATGTATGCATTGTCAATCCATGTATCGTAGTCGGACCAGGAAATTTCCCGCGCTCTAGCATGAATATCTTTCACCAAGCATGGAAAGGCATGCCGTTCCATACATCTGGGAGCAATGGATTTGTAGGCGTCAACGACGTGGCGCAGGCTTGCATTGGACTCATGGATAAGGAGGTCTTCGGTGAGCGCTTTGTGCTGTGTTCTGAGAATCTTAAGTACCAGGAGTTTTTCGCAAAAGTTTCGACTGCACTCGGTAAAAAGCCTTCGTCAAAGACTATTTCTAAGAACATGCTCAAATTGGCTTGGTTGGTGGACTCGGCGCTAGAACGTATTGGTTTGCGCCGCTCGACACTTACGCGAGAGAGTATTAAAAGTGCTACAAATAACGTCAGTTACTTGGGAGGAAAAATTACCGAGCACATCGATTTTACGTACACGCCCATTGAGAAGTCCATTGAACGTACGGCTCAGTATTTTCTCGCTGCGCGCAAATGATTAAGAAGCTGGTCGTACTCTTTTTTGTAGCGATAGCTCGGTACCGACTATTGGAGCGGTTCCCGGAGATAGGTTGTTCTTTTTATATAAGGCTGATAGCTTAATTCCATAGCGTTGTGAAACGTCGTGCATAGTCTCGCCTTCTTGAAGTGTATGTGTTTCAGATTTCGCCCTATTGCGTTTTGGCTTAACGTAAACTATTTCGCCCTCCTCAATATTTGTACTGTCTTCAAAATCGTTGTACTTTTTTATTTGCCATGGCATTAAATCCAAGTCCTCAGCAATCGTATTGAATGTGTCTCCATTCTTCGCAAGAACATACAACACTTTGTTATCGGAAAACAAGGTAGGGCGACTGAAGCTAACTTCTACACCTGGCAGATTGTCATCTTCAGATGATTGCTTTGGTACTCTCCGTTCTTCCTTCTTTTTTACCTTTTTCTTTGCAGACTTGTCAAGCTCAGCTAAATCAGTTGGGATAGCGCCGTTCTTGATCATGCTTAAACCTTCTTCATCGTATATTTCTAGGTCATTTGCCTCTATGATATCGATCAGTCTATGAGCGTATTTCGGATTGGTGGCGTAACCACATTTTTTCAAGCCCTTGGCCCAGCCTTTGTAGTCCGTTATTCTCAAATCGAAGAGGGAAGCATATCGCTTCTTCATCAAGAAATCAGCATGATCGTTGAAAGAATCGGCTGCATCATCATATTTTCTGAAACACTCGTTTTTCTTATCGTCATCCTCACGAACTGAATCCCCAGTCCAATCGCTGTGACATTTTATTCCAAAATGGTTGTTCGCGTCTTGGGCTAGTCGGCTATTGCCATCGCCACTCTCAAGGATACCTTGGGCCAGAGTAATGCTCGCTGGAATTTTGTGCACGACCATCTGATAGATAGCTGCATCTTTCCATTGATCGATGTATTCGTTTCTGCTAATACGCTTGTCCGTGGCAAACAATGCCAAGGTGAGCGATAATGAGATAATCGTGGCGATAATTGATTTCATCATTCTCTATGTTAAAATAATTCCGATTCTAGCAAAGCTAAAGACGGATTTACCTGCATGTCAATGATTAAACGCTGGATATTAACAAAATCGTGTTAATCCATCAGTCGTTCTTCGATGAATTTTCCGTTTTCATCGTATACTTTCCATATCCCAGATTCCTTTCCAGCCTTGTAATGTCCTTCCAACTTTGGCTTGCCGTTGCGGTTGAACATTTCGTAAGAACCTTCTAGAACACCCGATTTGTAGGTGTTTTTGGTCCAGATTTGACCGTCATCATAGTATGAAATCCACAGACCATCTTTTTCTCCTGCCTCTAGTGCACCTTCAATTTTAATGGACTGATTATCGAACATAACTTTCTGGTAAATGATTTCGTCACTGCCCTCTTCACAAAGGAGAATAATTTCAGGATTTCCAGAAGAATATACTTTAGTCACTTTTTCATAGGTATGTTGTCCACATGAAACAAGCAGAAACAGCCCTATCCACAAGATTTTTTTCATTTTTTTCGACTGATTGTGTACTCAACAAGACCACGTAATGCTGTCTTAGCTTCAGATTCTGGCAGCTCTTCTAAAATGGCAAGCGCCTTGGATTGCAGCTCGTTCATCTTGTCAATACTGTATTTAATGCCCTTTGAAGCCACAACGTAATCAACGACTTCCCGAACCCTTTTTGGGTCTTCGTTGTGGTTCTTAATGGTGTTAATTATCTTTCTTCGCTCCCTATTGCTTGATTGACCTAAAGCATGTATCAGCGGAAGAGTTAATTTTCTCTCCTTGATGTCAATTCCCGTCGGCTTTCCAATGTTATCGCCATTCCCATAGTCGAACAGGTCATCCTTTATTTGAAAGGCCATACCCACGTGTTGTCCAAACAAACTCATCTTATGTTGAACTTCTTCAGAGGCTCCAGATGAAGCTGCACCACTCTCACAACACGCCGAAATTAGGGAAGCTGTTTTCTGTCGAATGATGTCATAATAGACTTCTTCAGTGATGTTTAGTTTCCGAGCTTTTTCTATCTGAAGTAGCTCTCCCTCACTCATTTCTTTCACAGCTTTGGAGACGATTTTAAGCAGTCGGAACTCCCCATTGTCTATACTCAACATCAAGCCCTGAGACAAAAGATAGTCACCAACAAGTACCGCTATCTTATTCTTCCACAGTGCATTGATGGAGAAAAATCCACGACGCGTATTGGCGTCGTCAACCACATCGTCATGCACCAATGTTGCTGTATGTAAGAGCTCAATTAAACTGGCGGCAGTATAGGTTGAATCCGTAATCGATCCTGTTGCTTTAGCCGTCAGAAAGATGAAGAGAGGCCGCATCTGTTTGCCCTTCCTTTTGATGATGTAATGAGTGATCTTATCGAGCAATGGCGTGTTGCTTTTCATGGCCTCACGAAATCGTGACTCGAACATTTGCATTTCCTCAGCAACCGGGGCTTTTATCGTATCAACTGTTGACATTCAGCGCAAATGTATTTTAAATTGAACAATGTGATTTTCATTAACGCAATAATTGTGCGTAAAAGTAGTGCAAACTTGTGCCTATTTTTGTCCTTAGATTTGAATCCAAAGAACATTAGATGAAAACAACTTTACAAAACTCATTCTTTCGAATAGGCTTTTGCGCGCTCGCATTGCTTGTTGGACTGACCTCCTTTGCCCAAGCAGGTCAAAAAGTTAATGGAAATATTAGCTCAAGTATTCAAGGCATAGCGGAAACCATGAATACTTTTGTTGCGCCTCCGGCAAATTTTGATTTCGGTGGTGAAAGAGATGTAGTCATTAGCGTTACTTACAACGGATTTACCACTGCTGCTCAAATCGCATTTCAGTATGCTGTTGATATATGGGCTTCTCAGCTCACTTCCAATGTGCCAATTCTAATTGATGCAACATGGTCAGACCTTCCTGGAAACACCCTAGGTTCTGCCGGTGCTGAGGGCTTTTGGTACAATTTTGCCGATGCACCTAACACCAACACTTACTATCCTTCGGCCTTGGCTGATAAGATAGCTGGGTATGACCTTGATCCCGGCTATCCGGATGTAGTAGCGAATTTTGACAGCGGTACAGATTGGTATTTTGGAACAGACGGAAATCCATCCTTTAACGAATTTGATTTTGTTTCAGTAGTTCTGCACGAGCTAGGCCATGGCCTTGGCGTTCAAGGATCAGCTGATAAAATTGGTTCTTCTGGTTCCCTTGGGTTGGGAACGTTTAGTTATCCAATCATTTATGACGTCTATGTTGAAAACGGAAGTGGTCTTGCGATTACGTCCTTTACCAATCCGTCCTCAACTCTTGGCACTCAACTAACAGGAAATAGTCTATACTGGAATGGTGCAAATGCTCTAGCAGGTAATGCTGGAATTTCTCCTCGTATGTATGCACCTTCTTCGTGGGAGCCAGGTTCGAGCTACTCACACTTGAATGAGTCAACTTATTCCGAAGGAAATGCCAACTCGTTAATGACTCCTCAAATTGGATATTCAGAAGCTATCCACTCACCAGGGCCAATTATTCTGGGTCTAATGGCTGATATCGGCTGGGACGTAGAAGAAACAGGTGGTGGCGATTGTCAAATGACTGCTGTTGGAATGGAGTCACCAACTTGTTTAGATGGCAACCCTATTATTCAGATGACTTTTAGCATTGACGGAGGTTGTACAATCAATGAGATTTGTTCTTCGGCTAACGGCGGAGCATTCACTTGTGAAGATGTTTCAGATATTGGCTTCGCGGATGGAGGTGTTGCGAATTTCAATGCGGCCCTTGCAAATACAGATTATGAGTTTTATTACACACTTTCCGACGGAACTCAGTCAGGATCATTCTTTTACTCAAATGGATCATGTGATGATGTAGAGACCATTTGTGATTGCGCCAGCACGGAACACACAATCGGAGTACTTACTTGGTTGGGTGACGGTTATGCCGACAATAGCGCGTACGAGTGGGAAGGTCAAGTGGTGGATTTCGATTGTGAAACATGGGGTTATGATTGTGGAGATATCATAGGTTCACCAGCAGATGATCCTTACAATACTTGTGATGGATTCTTACCCCCAAACAATGGTTGTGCAGGCGGCGGATGCGAGATGACAGCAGTTGGAATGGAGTCACCAACTTGTGTTGACAACAACCCAATCATTCAAATGACATTTAGCATTAGCGGAGGTTGTTTCATCAATGAGATTTGCTCATCAGCCAACGGCGGAGCATTTACTTGTGAGGATGTTTCAGCAATAGAGTTCGTTGATGGAGGTGTTGCCAACTTTAACGCGGCCTTAGCCAATACGAATTATGAGTTCTACTACACATTGTCTGATGGATCGCAATCAGATTCTTTCTTTTACTCAAATGGATCATGTGATGATGTAGAGACCATTTGTGATTGCGCCGGCACGGAACACACAATCGGAGTGCTTACTTGGTTGGGTGACGGTTATGCCGACAATAGCGCGTACGAGTGGGAAGGTCAAGTGGTGGATTTCGATTGTGAAACATGGGGTTATGATTGTGGAGATATCTTAGGTTCACCAACAGATGATCCTTACAATACTTGTGATGGTGGGCTTCCTCCAAGCAACGGTTGTTCAGGAGGTGACGATTGCTCATACAATGGAATCGATGTATACATTGATGGTTGCGGAGAATCATTGACAGATATTATGTTCTTTGAATTCGATTTCGAAGGAGATTGCATGGTTTTTGAAATTTGTTACGAGTCAACTTTCTCTGAAGTAGAAGGCTGCTTTGACCTGACTGAAGAGAATCTTGGTTCTGGAGATGTTTGGGGAATAAACAGTCTAGGAGAAGGTCTTTGGAATTTCTACTACTCGCTTGACGATGGTTCGTCATCACCCGTGGGCTCTTTGACAATTACTTCTTGTGTTCAAGTCCTAGGATGCACAAATACATATGCTACCAATTACAATTCAAATGCCGATGTAGAAGATGGATCATGTACTTATGATGATACCATTTGTGATTGCGCCGGAACTGAGCACACAATAGGAGTTCTTGTGTGGCTAATGGATGGCTATGGAGACATCGGAGGCAGTGAATTTCCATGGGAAGGTCAAAACGTTGATTTTAATTGTGCAACGTGGGGGTATGATTGTGGCGATATTGAAGACGCTCCTTCTGTTGATCCAAACAATGTTTGTGGCGGCGATTTGCCTCCAAACAATGGTTGTGAAATAATTGAGACTCCTGGATGTATGGACTCTGAAGCTTGCAACTATGACGATGACGCGACTGTCGATGATGGTAGTTGTGACTACGATTCATGTGCAGGATGTATGAATCCTTCAGCATGTAATTACGATGCAGACGCTATCCTTGAAGACGGAAGTTGTGAATTTGATTCGTGTGCAGGTTGCACAAACCCAAATGCATGCAATTATGATGATGACGCCGAACTTGAAGATGGAAGTTGTGAATTCATGTCTTGTGCAGGTTGTACCGACGATGAAGCATGCAACTACGATGAAGATGCAATTCTTGAAAACGGAAGTTGTGACTACAGCTGCTATGGCTGTACTGATAGTGATGCATTGAACTATGATTCAGCGGCGACTATTGATGATGGTACTTGCTCATTCGAAGAAGTTGACGGTTGTACAGATAATGGAGCTTGTAACTACAATCCATTTGCCACCGATGACGATGGATCTTGTGAATATGAAACATGCGCAGGTTGCACTGATTTCCTCGCTTGTAACTTCGATATTGACGCATTGTTTGAG
>JBLHIB010000118.1:0-10648 GCA_047615865.1 Gammaproteobacteria bacterium | reverse complement strand
CGAAGGTTTGTCCGCACTGCTCGAACAGCCATAAAGCCCTAATTAACAGCGGATTCGGATCGGTATTACCCATCTTTCGAATAGACTATTGTTGAGAAATTTGCACTTTCTCATTGTTAAGATCTCAATAAATTAAGCCTATATTGCTCTTATTCAACCCGTAAACTTAAAACAACATTCTTCTTACTACCTGGATTTGGCATTTCTCGAAATGTCCTTGGCATGCTGTGTCATTTTTTTTTAATTGATGCAACCAATAAACCTTTTATAAATCAATATATACCATGAAAATCAGACACGCTGTCATTATGGTGATAGGACTTTTCCTATGCATCAATGCATTTGCACAACGCGAATGCGGAACAATGGATCATCTTCTGGAACAAAGGGACAACGATCCCAAGTTGGACGAGAAAATGAACCGTATTGAGGAACACACACAAAACATTCTCCATTCACAGTACCGAGCAGTGAACGGAGTCGTATCCATCCCTGTAGTTGTTCACGTTCTCTACAACACTTCCTCAGAGAACATTTCAGACGCTCAGATACTATCTCAGATCACCGTATTAAACGATGACTTCCGACGTATGAATGCGGATGCAGACAATACGTGGTCACAAGGTGCAGACACGGAAATCGAGTTTTGTATGGCAAATAGCGATCCAAGCGGAAACTCGACTTCAGGAATCACGCGAACGTCCACTTCGACTTCGGCATTTGGAACGAATGACAACATGAAGTTCAACTCATCCGGCGGAACGGATGCGTGGGATGCTTCTAAATACCTCAACGTTTGGGTTTGTGACATTTCTGGTGGAATTCTAGGATATGCTCAGTTCCCAGGTGGAGCAGCATCTACAGATGGTGTCGTAATTGACTACCAATATTTCGGAACAACAGGAACAGCCACTTCTCCATTCGACCTTGGACGAACAGCGACTCATGAAGTTGGTCACTGGTTAAACCTTCGCCACATATGGGGAGACGGTGGATGCAGTGTTGACGATTTTGTATCCGACACACCAGAATCTGACGGTGCCAATTACGGATGTGCCCTTGGTCATTCTTCTTGTGGAACGACCGACATGGTTCAGAATTACATGGACTATTCTGACGATGCGTGCATGAACATCTATACAATGGGACAGACTACCCGTATGCGAGCATTGTTTGAGCCGGGAGGCGCACGATCAAGTTTATTGAGTTCTACCGCCTGTGGACCAGTTACAGAACCAACTTGTACTGATGGAATTCAAAACGGAGATGAGACTGGGCTTGACTGCGGTGGATCTAACTGTGCTCCTTGTTTATGCAATGGAACTGAAGTTACCGTTACCATCACACTTGATAATTACCCAGAAGAAACTAGCTGGTCCCTTTTGAATGCCAATGGCGCAACAGTTGCTTCAGGTGGCACTTATGCTGGACAGGCCGACGGATCGACTGTTAGCGGAACTTACTGCCTACCTGATGGCTGTTATGATTTCACAATCAATGACGCTTATGGCGATGGAATTTGTTGCTCATACGGAAATGGATCATACGCAATAAGTGGTGGCGGTAGCACCCTCGCTGGAGGAGGTTCGTTCACGTTTTCTGAGACAACCAATCTCTGTGTTGGCGGATCGACAGGACCAACATGCAACGACGGAGTTCAGAACGGAGATGAGACCGGTATAGACTGCGGTGGATCATGCGCTGCGTGTCCTACTTGCAATGACGGGGTCCAAAACGCCGACGAGACTGGTGTTGACTGTGGTGGATCATGCGCTGCGTGTCCTACTTGTAGCGATGGAATTCAAAACGGTGATGAGACAGGTGTTGATTGCGGTGGATCATGCGCTACGTGTCCTACTTGTAGCGATGGAATTCAAAACGGTGATGAGACAGGTGTTGATTGCGGTGGATCATGCGCTGCGTGTCCTACTTGTAGCGATGGAATTCAAAACGGTGATGAGACAGGTGTTGATTGCGGTGGATCATGTGCCCCTTGTGGTGGCGGAGGATGCAGCTATGTGACTATCGATTCTCACAACTTCGATTCGAATTGGGGAATTTGGAACGACGGTGGTTCAGATTGCGCTCGAGGGTCTTACTCTTATGCATTGGGAACTAGATGTGTTCGTCTGCGTGACAACACAAATTCTTCTGTAATGACAACGTCAAACTTGAATCTAAGTGCATATGATGAGGTTACTATTGACTTTACATATGTGACCAATAGCATGGACAATTCGAATGAGGATTTCTGGCTTCAAGTTTCAACTGATGGTGGATCAAGCTATTTCACAATCCAAGAATGGAATCGTGGAGACGAGTTTGAAAATAGAATACGTTATTATGACACAGTCGTGATGGTGGGAACCTTCTCAGCAAGCACACGATTCCGTTTCCGTTGTGATGCATCAGGAAATAACGATCAAGTGTACATTGACAATGTGGACATCACGGGATGCCTCAATAGCTCACGTGAATCGGTGCCGGAGCTTGTAATTTCTCCAGCTGAAACACTGCCTGACTTAGGCAACGTGAACGTTTATCCGAATCCTGCCAACAATCATTTGACGGTTGATATTGAGATGAACAACTCTGCTGATATTCAAGTAATGATTACTGATTTCACGGGACGTGTTATCTACACTGATTTTCTTGGACAACAATCAGGTCAACAACAGCATAAAATTGACTTAGGCAACTATGCTCAAGGTGTATATCACTTGCATGTGATTACTACTGCAGATCGCCAAGCCAAAAAATTTGTGATCTATCGATAATCAACATTTGAGATAGGATTACTACAACAAAGGGTCGACTGCTTCAGTCGACCCTTTGTTTTTTGTATAGCCACGAGATTGTCCAGCCCACTGGAAAATTGACTCATTTGCGCTTGTCGCTGATATTATTTAAGAGCATTACCTCACCTCAAATGCTGCACTATTTCGAATTCCTGATTTCTGAATATATGTACCGGCAAACACCGATTTCTCAAACAATATTCATTTACCTCAAAAAGAGCTTGCATATCTCGCTAGACTTCGTTTATTTTGCGCTCCCGTTTTAGGACGGGTAAATGGTGGTTGTAGCTCAGTTGGTTAGAGCACCGGTTTGTGGTACCGGGGGCCGTGGGTTCAAATCCCATCTTCCACCCATTAAAAGGAAGTCTGAATAAGACTGAATTGAAAGCCATCTCGATTATTCGAGATGGCTTTTTTCGTATTGGTCTATTTGTATTCGGTAACTTTATCCCTACCCCTCAATTGACAATAAAAACATTACCCTTTCGTGCGCAAAAATCAATGAGAGCGCGCAATTCTTCTTAAAAAGAATACGTTACTTGCAAGCATGTCCGAGGGAAAATTAAATATTCTATTCATCGCCAAGTGGTTCCCTCATCCAGAAGATGCTCAATTTGGAGTTTTCACACTTAAACATGCGCATGCAGCCTCACTGTTCAACAATGTTTATGTCCTTCATATCTGTCCGCTAGAGGTGGATGAAGTTAAATTGGTAAATGACAGCTCTGGAGGTATTACTATTTTGAGGTTGGAATACCCACAAGCCTGGAATATTTTTCAGAAAACAACAAAACTCACAACTTGGATAAAAAAGGCAACCAATCAATTGAAGAATCAATTTGGCCCGCCCGATGTCGTTCACTGTCATATTCTTGGATCTCCTGTATTGATTGCCCGTCACTATTTTCCTAAAACTCCCTTTGTGGTGAGCGAACATTGGACAGGGTTTATTAATGGCTATTTTGCAAAAATGCCACACTGGAAACAGCTCTGGTTTCGCACCTCGACAAGCAATGCCGCACTGACAACAGTCCCTTCGGAGAATCTGAAAAGGGTGATGCAGCAAACACACAATTTCTCTGGCAGATTTGAAGTCTTGCCCAACGTCATTGAAATTCCGGAAGACATGCAAGTGAACGCACCACCGTCACATGTGAAGGCCATTGTCGTCGCCGACTTGCACGAGCACAATAAAAACATAACCGGTTTGCTCCAAGCATGGGACGCGATAAAACTTCCAGAAGGCAGTGAGCTACTCATCGCTGGAGATGGACAAGACAGAGAGATGTTGGAGAAACTAAGTCGTAGCATGAAATTGGAGGAAAAGGGGGTTGCTTTTTGCGGCAGACTGCACAACGAAGAAGTTTTCGAAGCATTGAGCAGCAGTTCATTCCTCGTTGTGAATTCGCACTTCGAAACATTTTCTATGGTCACTGCAGAAGCTCTAGCAGCGGGAATCCCGGTATTGGCGACAAGGTGCGGTGGACCGGAGCAATTTGTAGACAAAAGCAACGGTGTATTAATTGATAAAAACAAACCTCAACAACTACAAGATGGACTGCTCCGCATGATAGAGAGGACGGACGATTTTAATAGGCAACAAATCTCGAACGAGTTTCGACAGAAGTTTAGCGCCGGAAAAGTGGGCCAGCTCATGACTGAATTTTACAAACAAGCAACAAACAATGATTAAGATCATCGCTGGAACAGTTGCTACTCGCATCGTTGTAATGCTAATCTCTTTTGCCATAGTGGTAATGAATACCCATCATATTGGCACAGAAGGACAAGGAACTGTTGCGCTGGTTAGTCTGGGAATACTTCTTGTCGTTGCCTTCAACAATTTCCTAGGCGGATCCGCGATTGTTTATCTGGCTTCACGCGTGCCCCATGGTCGTCTCTTGGCCCCTTGTCTTTTGTGGACTATTTTCAGTGTCTTAATCTTCATTCCTATCTATAGGAATATGGCAATTGTGCCGGATGAACACATTAATGACGTTCTAATACTTGGTGGCATTCAATCACTTTTCACCTTTCAACAGCAATTGTTGCTTGGAAAGCGAAAAGTAAAAGAGTTCAACATCACATTGATACTTCAGGTTACTACCCTGCTTGGAGTGCTCTATTTTTGCTATTTAATGTCAGGCCTTCGAGATTCTCATGCTTACATCAATGGGTTATACGCTAGCTTCACCCTCACCTTGATTTTGGGCATCATCTTCAATTTCAAAACCTTGCATTCCATTTCTTTCAAGGGCATGCCCAAGGTTTTCAAGGAGATCCTAAAACACAGTCTGTATGCACAATCAAGCAACGTCATCCAACTCCTAATAAACCGCGTCACCTATGTCTTTCTAGAACAATTCACTTCGCGGTCAAGCGTTGGTCTGTTTTCGGTTTCGATGCAATTGAATGAGGCGGCTCTTGCGCCTTCGAAAAGCATGGCTACGGTGCAATTTTCCGAATTGGCGAACAGCGACAATAAATTGGCGAACACGAGTCTCACGATCAATCTACTCAAAGTGAGCCTATTCATTACATTGCTTATTGGCGGCACATTGGCGTTGCTGCCAGATGCCTTGTACACCTTCATTTTTGGCGACGACACAGTGGGGATTCAACCGTTGATCCAGTCACTATTTCCGGGAATGCTGGCTATGTCTATGAGCAGTATTTTGGCGCATCACTTTTCAGGAACTGGACGCTACCACATCAACACGATCGGAGCCGTTATCGCATTAGTTACCTTGATTTCATTGGGCTACTTGATCATACCAGAATCTGGTATTTTGGGAGCTACGCAATGTCTTTCGGTTACATTCGGTGTTCAGATGCTCGTCCTACTTAGTTTCTTTCTAATACAGGATAAGCCTTCGCTAAATGAAATGCTGAAGCCGTCAATTTCACTGGATGTGTTTCGGGAATTTCGGAATTAGCGACTAGCGCAAATCAAAAAGGCTATCCACGCCGATATATCTCTCTGTAGTATATCCTTCACCGTACAGAAATCCTGCTGGTCGGCCCATCTGCAAAGCTCTTCCCTTCAAATGATCGAAAAACTCTTCTCCTGAAATCGGAGTATTGGCCTCACTAGAGTTCGGATCAAAAAACTGAGATTGGTAGGCTCTAATTGAATCCATCTTAGTATCAAAATAATCTGACACATCCATTACAACATCTGGCTCGATGTGGAAATCTTGTATGTAGTGGTACACTGCCTTTGGCCGCCAGGCTTCCTGAGATTCACCATTCCAAGAGGTCTCAATCTTTTTAAGCCCGCTTAGAAAACATGCCTCGGCAACTAGCTTTGATCCCTTTCCATGATCTGGATGCCGGTCTGTAATTGAGTTGCAAAGAACAATCTCAGGACGAAACCTTCTCAACTCAATGATTATGGCTTCTAGGTTCTCCCTTGTATGCTGGAAAAAACCATCGGCCAATGCCAGATTCTCACGAATGGACAATCCCAGTATTTTAGATGCATTTGCACTTTCCTGATCCCTCAAATCCGCCGACCCTCGAGTTCCGAGTTCGCCTCGGGTAAGGTCAACAATCCCAACTTTCTTCCCACGAGCAGCAAAAGCCGCCATGCTGCCTCCAGCTGAAATCTCTACATCATCGGGATGGGCCCCAAAAGCCAATACATCTAATTTCATGGTCTATTTGTTGATCCAATCCAAGATAGCTGGATCAGTGGGTAAAGTCTGTGGGTCAATTTCTTGAACTAACTGTCCTTCTTCATCAATCAGGAACTTGTGGAAATTCCACTTCACCGTACAATCGGCAAGTCCGTTCAAATCCTTTCGGGTAAGCCATTGGTATAATTCACACTGATCATCTCCCAGTACAGATACCTTTGACATCATTGGAAAACTCACGCCGTAATTCTTCGAACAAAAGGCAGCAATCTCCCCATCTTTTCCAGGCTCTTGAGCACCAAAATTATTGGCAGGAAAGCCTATGATTTCAAATTCATCACCTCCAAACTCGTCGTACAGCTCCTGCAATTGAGCGTATTGTGGGGTAAGTCCGCACTCAGAAGCCGTATTTACAATCAATACTTTTTTCCCTTTGAGTTGACCCAAATCGTAGTTTGACCCATCAATCGCTTTCACTTGAAAGTCGTGTAAATTCTTCATAGAAGTCGTGTTAACCGTGTCAGGAAACATCCTGATCTGTGAAATACCTAAGAAAGAAGCCAACATCATTCCTAGGGCCAATAGTTGTATCCGCATAAGACTGGGGAAATTAAAAAGAAAAACCCCTGAGCCTTCATAAATAGCCATCTTTGTTTAACATTGAATCTTGTAAAGATTTGAAAGCCATGAGAACTCCATGAAACTAGACTTCTGTATATGTTATTGAGAAGAATAGCCTCGCTAGCACAACAATTCAAATATTTGTAAGTTAGAGCCATAGAAAAGCCAGAACCTGCAAGTCGTCTTTTCACCAAAAAGTTTGAAACCTAAATGGCAAAACGCCCAGTAACATCGGATTGTGCAAACCTTTTTTCACGGATTTCGGTATAAAGGGAAAGGAAAAGTATTTTTGCCAGAATCGAAGTTATGTTGAAACAAGGAATTTTTATTTTGGGCTGCGTATTTGCATTGTCTGCAAATGCTCAAAAGTCTACTGGAGGAGGTTTTGAAGAGAGCCTCATAGAGAAATACCCCACCGAGAATATGGTCGAGGGTATATGGGACATAAACGACTCACTTTCAGTGATTCCGGCATACGATGACTACTGTATGTGGGACACTCGAAACATCCACTCATATGATTTTGATGGCACGAAAATGGAAGAAGAGCTAAACATCGTTCTGCGTCATGCCGCATGCGATTTTCATCATCCGTTTCGCGGTGCAATCACTTCTCAATTTGGAGAGCGAGGAGCCAAGCATCACTACGGTATCGACATCAAACTTCGCACTGGAGACAAAATCAAAGTCGCCTTTGAAGGAGTAGTTAGAATTTCACAATACAGCCGATCTTATGGTAATGTTGTCGTGGTAAGACACAACAATGGACTAGAAACTTTGTATGCCCATCTTTCTGCTAGAAAAGTAAAGCCTGGAGATCATGTTGAGTCTGGCGCCATCATTGGCCTTGGAGGAAACACAGGACGTTCTACTGGAAGTCACTTGCACTTTGAGGCGCGTTACAAAGGAGAACCAATTGATCCAAATACTATTATTGATTGGGAGTTGGGCGTTCTTAAAACTGACGTATTGCTATTGTCTTCAGATGATTTTGCCTATTTGAAAATCGCACGTTCGAAGAAATACCATACCATTCGAAGTGGAGAATCTCTGTCTACAATTGCACGTAAACATGGCACTTCTGTCAGCACGCTATGTCGTATCAATGGCATGTCAAAGACTTCAACGATCTATGCTGGCAAGCGAATGAGAGTAAGGTAGACTTTCCCTCTTTTAAAATCACCACAATTATTTATTCTTCGATCTTGAGCCCTAAGTGACTTTCATTTTTCGATATTTGTCATTGAAAAGAACTTTCGCAGACACAATTGACGCACAATGAATGAATCCGAAGTAATACTTGTTGATCAAAATGACCTTGTTCTTGGAAGCATGGACAAACAAGCAGCACATATTTCTGGCGATTTACATCGTGCATTTTCGGTCTTCATATTCAATAGTGCGGGTCACCTTTTGATTCATCAGCGCAATCCTGAAAAATACCATACTGGCGGACTGTGGACCAACACATGTTGCAGCCATCCTCGTCCGGGTGAAGAAACTCTAGCAGCAGCGCATCGTCGATTGCAAGAGGAAATGGGCATGCAGACTGAACTTCGAGAAATTTTCAGTTTTGTCTACAAGGCAGATTTGTCCAACGATCTAACAGAACATGAATTTGACCATGTTTTCATTGGACATAGCGATGCTGAGCCGGTGCCTGATCCAGAAGAAGTTCATGACTGGAAATACGTTGAGCAAGAGGAACTCATGCGGGCATTTAGAGATCATGCTGAAGTTTACACGCCTTGGTTCAAGATTTGTGCGGAACGCGCATTCTCATTCAACTCGAAAGACAAAGTTTAACTTTTCACCAACTACTATTCGGGCAATTCAAATATGCCTACTATCGGATAGTGATCTGAAAATTTCTTGCGAACAACTTCAAAATCGACAGCCTCAATATTTGGGGAAGTGAACATATAGTCGATTCTGAAAGAAGGAAAATCGCCGGCATAAGACCTACCTATTCCACTTCCCGCTTCTACAAACGCATCATTCAACTCATCCTCCAGCAAGTGGTACCCGAATGAAACGGGTGAATCATTGAAATCACAGCAAAAAATAACTGGGTGTGGGCTTTTTTTGATGTTTTCGAGAATCGCTTCAGTTTGTTCAGCTCGTTTATTGAAAGCGAGATTCATACGACTAGACATGCGCAGCGCTGCTCCTAAATTCCTTTTTTCTTCATCACGAATGAATTGGTAATCCTCGTTGTCAAAACGAATCGAAGCTAGGTGCGCGTTGTATACACGAATGGTGTCCTTGTCTATTTGCAAATCAGTGTAAATGCAAAAGTTGTTCTGGTCCGAAACGAAAGGAATGTCACCTTTGCCTACAATGGGAAACCTGCTAAAAGTAACCACACCAAAAAACTGATCTCCCGCCATTTTATGCGTATACTTTTCATGATAACTGACCGTAGGGAGAAACTTGATCAAGGTATCTCGTGTTTCAAAGACGCCCTTTTTGTTGGTGTGATAAAATTCTTGAAAACACAGAATATCAGCCGATTGTTGATCGAGCAGATTGAAAATACTGTCACGCGACCGACTACCATCTGACCAATTGTACAAATCAAAGACCCGCACATTGTAGCTCAGTACTTTGATGGCTTTATCGCTCGGCTCGCTTGAGGTGTTAATCGCAAAAAAATCGTTGTGCACATTCCAACCTAGCAGCAGGATGACCAAAGTAAACATGAACCTCTTCCGTTTTCGAACAGTCAGCCAAAACAAGGCGGCAATAACATTGAACGAAATCCAAAACGGATAGGCTAGACCAAAAAAGCCTAACCATGGAAAGCTAGTGGGTGAAATGAATGTGGTGGCATAACTCAGCAACAAGCCAATGATGAACCCCTTATGAATCCACCAAAGTAATTTCCAATTCTTCGATTGCTTTTCTGAATCTTGATCAGTCACCTTGTCGGCTTAAAAAATCTTTTTCAAACTTGCTCAGACTATCATAACCGCTTTTGGAAATTTTATCCAAGATGCGATTCACTTGTTCCTGCTTGGTGTACTTTTCTTGATTGTACTCCTCATCACTCTTACCTCTTGGGTTTTTAGGTGCCTTTTTCTTAGGCCGTACAACCTTCATCTTTGAATTTGGACCGGGCTTGATCGCATTGAAGAACCTATCGAGGAATTGCTCGAACTTGAGAAAGTAATCTTGCCCAAGTGCTAGTCCGCGCCCTTGAATGAATCCAAACGCCGCTCCTCCTAGGTGCGCCAAATGCCCTCCAATATTGTTGCCTGATTGAAGGTCCATGACATCTTTTAGAACAAAGCCAACAGCCAAAACCCAAAGTGGCAGGGGCAAAACACCAAAAAGCATGATTTTCGAATTTGGTCTATATGCCGCAACTGTAGTAACCACAGCCATAACTGCTGCCGAAGCGCCCAAGGCAATTCCATTGGTAGGTAGTGCCGAGAACAGATTGAAGATTATGAAGTAGGCCAAAAACCCGCTAATGCCGCCCAAAAGGTAGGTCGATAACATTTTACGATCACCCAACCTATCGCTGAGCATACTTCCCATGAAGTAAAGCCAAATCATGTTCCAGAACAAGTGCCAGAATTCGATATG
>JBLHIB010000117.1:0-10775 GCA_047615865.1 Gammaproteobacteria bacterium | reverse complement strand
AACAGATTGACTGGTGGACCGGGATCGGCTAGTTGCTTGGGCAACCAAGAGCAAATGGGTGAAGGATGGAGTGATTATTTAGGTCTGATGATGACCATGGAGCCTGGCGATGCTGGAGCAGATTCTCGTGGCATTGGAACTTATGTACTTGGACAGTCTACAACAGGAGCTGGAATTCGTCAATATCCTTATTCAACTGATTTAGGAGTGAATCTTCATTCTTATGGTGACGTAGGTGGTGTTGCAGTTCCTCACGGTGTAGGATCTATTTGGTGTGAAATGCTTTGGGAAGTTACTTGGGCGTTGATTGGTCAGTATGGTTATGATGCAGACATATATAATGGTACAGGAGGAAACAACATTGCACTTCAACTTGTAATGGATGGAATGAAACTACAACCTTGTTCTCCTGGATTTGTCGATGGTCGTGACGCAATTTTACTTGCTGATCAATTGAATAATGGTGGAGCTAACCAATGTTTGATTTGGGAAGCTTTCGCTAAAAGAGGCTTGGGATTCTCTGCTGATCAGGGATCGTCTAATAGTGTTGCCGATGGAACTGAGGCGTTTGATACTCCATGTTTCTGCGATCCAAATCCAGGTCCTCTTGGATGTGATGATTCAGCAGCATGTAACTATGACTCTACTGCTGGATGTAACGATGGCTCTTGTACTTATGCTGGCTGCACAGATTCAGCGGCTTGTAACTACGATTCAACTGCAGGCTGTGACGATGGTTCTTGTTTGTTAGTAGCAGCAAGTCCTACATTGACTTTGACTACCGATTGTTGGGGAGGAGAAGTTAGTTGGGAAATACTTGATTCAGGTGGTAACCAAATTGCAACCAACCCTATAGCATACGGAAACCAAACCACATATACTTATGATGCGTGTATGGTGCCAGGAGACTGTTATACTTTTATCATCTATGATTCATTTGGAGACGGACTTTCGGGTATAGCTTCTGGATGTAGCACAGATGGATATTATTCAATGGTAGACGATGACGGAACTCTGTTGTTCGAAATTGCCGCTGATCCTAACTACGGATCTTCAGCAACTCATCCTTTCTGTCTTGGAACAAGTACAATAGACTGTAACGATTCAAATGCATGTAACTTCAATCCTACAGCTACTGGTGCCACAGATTGCGAGTATGAGGATGAATGTGGTTTCTGCGGAGGAACAGGAACATTGGGATGTATGGATAGTACAGCATGTAACTACGATTCGGTAGCTGCTTGTGACGATGGTTCATGTGTTTTCCCAGGTTGTAACAATCCTGCTGCTTGTAACTATAACTCAACAGCTGGTTGTGATGATGGAACATGTATCGTGGGAGGAGCAACTCCTACCTTCTCATTGACAACAGATTGTTGGGGTGCAGAAGTATCATGGGAGATCTTGGATTCAGGTGGCAATCAAATTGCCGTTAACCCAATCGCTTATGGTAACGAAACTACATACACTTACGATGGTTGTATGGTAGATGGCGAGTGTTATACTTTCATCATTTATGATTCATTCGGTGATGGACTTTCTGGAATTGCTTCAGGTTGTGCTACAGATGGAACTTATTCGATGACGGATGATGGTGGAAACGTTCTATTCGATATTGGACCAGATCCTAACTATGGCTCACAAGCGACTCATCTTTTCTGTTTAGGATCAGGAGTTCTAGGATGTATCGATACATCAGCTTGTAACTATGACTCTACTGCTGCTACAGATGACGGCTCTTGCCTCTTTTTTGACGCTTGTGGCGTATGCGGTGGAACAGGAACTGCTGGATGCATAGATACGAATGCTTGTAACTATGATTCAATAGCGGGTTGTGATGATGGATCATGTACTTTTCCAGGATGCATGGACACGAATGCTTGTAACTATGATTCAATAGCGGGTTGTGATGATGGATCATGCACTTTCCCAGGATGCATGGACACGAATGCTTGTAACTATGATTCAACAGCGGGTTGTGATGATGGATCATGCACTTTCCCAGGATGCATGGATACGAATGCTTGTAACTATGATTCAACAGCGGGTTGTGATGATGGCTCTTGTACTACACCAGGTTGTAATATAGTTGGAGCATGTAACTGGAGCCCAGTTGCACAATGTGACGATGGTTCATGTGTTTTTCCAGGATGTCAGGATACAGCGGCATGCAACTATAACTCTGCATCAGGATGTAACGACGGATCTTGTGTGTATCCAGGTTGTATGAATACAGCGGCTTGTAATTTCAGCGCTAGTGCTGCTTGCGACGATGGGTCATGTACTTTCCCTGGTTGTGTAGATTCTAATGCATGTAACTACGATTCAACTGCAGGTTGTGATGATGGTTCGTGCACAACACCAGGTTGTATGGATTCCAGCGCTTGTAACTATGATTCAACGGCAGCTTGCGCCGCTTTATGTGTCTTGCCAGAGAATGTATACTATGCAGATGCTGACGGCGATACGTTTGGTGATCTTTTGTCATCAATTACTGAGTGCGGAGCGGCACCATTTGGTTATGTAGCAGACAACACTGACTGTGACGATACAAATAGCCAAGTTTATCCTGGAGCACCAGGAACAGCTGAAGGCATTGATAATAATTGTAACGAAACGATTGATCCAGACGAGGTAAGTCCTTGCGCAGGTGATTTCGATTTCAATGGAACAATTGATGTTCAAGATTTACTTTTGCTCTTAGGTAACTTCGGTTGTCAGTCAAGCTGCTATGCAGATTTGAATGGTGATGATATGACCAATGCATCGGATATCTTATTGTTCCTTGGATTGTTTGGCAGCAACTGCCCATAATTCCAATAAGCTTATAAAATTGAAAGCCCTGATATTTATTGTCAGGGCTTTTTTTGTGCCATTTATTTAGCACAAGGCAAATGTGATTTCGAGTAAAAGGTCATTTGCCTTGTGCTAGATAATTTATAGATTTCTAAGTAGCAAGTATCGTTAAACGCAACTTGTTCCAAAAAGGGATAAAAAGGTCAGTATGTCAATTGTGTCTACAATATCATCGTTGTTCAAATCGGCGAAACAATCTGACTGACATCCGAATTGAGACAACAGTTGGAGTAGATCAGTTGTGTCTCTGATGAAATCACCATTGAAGTCCCCTGGGCAACTGGTTGTGGTTTCGATAATTTGGATTTTGAAAGAAGCTGTTTGGGTCCCAACGCCGTCGATGCGGACAAAATACGTTGTGCCCGGTATAAGCCCTGATAAATCTAAAGTCTCGGCTGAATTATCCACATTCTCGTCTGAACAAGCAATTTGATTCAGTGCCCCACAGTCGCCACTGAATGCTGTAATTCTCATGTTGAACAAAACAGCAATCAGCGTGACATCAGATGTAATCACCTGAGCGCTTCCTGAAGCTGGCGCTGTGAAACCATACCAAACTGTTCGTCCAGTGCTTACAGTGCAATTACTTATGGCGTCACTTCCTGAGGAGGCACATTCATTGGAACCAAATTTGGGTTCTTCGTCAACCAGCAGAGCAAAATAGTTTTCGCATTCATCATGAGGAGCTGCACAAGTTTGCACTTCATAGCAGCCCATGTCGACATCCAAAAGAGATATTCTTTGATTTCCAGCAAGATCTGTTGCATACGTTGAGGCCGAATTCAACCCAGTGTTGTATGCTGGACTATTGGTTGTGATTTGAAAGTCGTGCGTGAGTGGGTTTATGAAATTCGGGTCGCTATCAATTATAAACGTTCCTGCTGAGCCTCCTTGGATTATAGAATAGGAAGGGTTGGAATTTCCAGCACCAATTTCGATGCTGTTTACGGCTGAGTTGTTCCAAACAATACAATTTGAAAAAGCGCCACCCGTTCCATCTAGTTTGATATTAGTTCCGCTCCCTGAGCTTGTCGTATTCTCCGTAAACGTGCAATTGAGAATTTCTGCTGTAGCTAGAGGTGTGATGCGCATTGCTGCATTATTTGTCGAAGAATTTTGATAGAACAAACAACTTTCAACTTTGCAATCACCGCTATATATGTCTAGCGCTCCGGTAAGCGCTCCACCCACGTTGTTTTGGAAAATGGAATTGTAGAATTGGACGTCTGAGCTCACTACAGATACTATTCCACCTAAGATAGTGGATGTGTTGTTCGAAAATGTGCATTTATTCACACTGCCAACTGATCCGAAGTTTAATGAAAGAGCTACTCCAGAATAGCCGGCAGTGTTTCCACTAAACAAGACATTTGTAAATGAAAACTGACCTCCGGCAGCGATGCCGCCGCCAGATCCATCGGACGTATTATTGATAACAGAGGTGTTTGTGACAGTTAACATGGAACCGGTTTGGCTGAGAATGACAGTCGTAGCATCTGCCGAAATATCTTGGAAGACGCAGTTGTCAATATTCACTTCGCTGGAAGAGGTGAATAAACAGCCTCCGACAAAATTTGCGTAATGATCGGACACGGTGCAATTAGAAAGATTGAGCTCTGTGTCTGAAACGTACATGCCAGCTGAGTTATCATAAGGTGGAGAACCATCGGCATGTCCGTCGCTTATTGTGAAACCGTCGATACTAACAACTTCGGCGCTCAAAATATTTAGAACTCGGTACGAATTGTCCATCTCTGAAGGCCCACCTATATTGCCACTTATAAAAGTTGGATGTAGCAGCCAATCACGTGAATCGAGGAGCGTTTCATTTCCTTCGAAGCCACCATATAGAGTGCAAAATTCGGGAATGATAAACGAGATACTACGATCGTTAGTTGAAGTTGGTTTGTAAACGCCGTCAGCAACCCATATTTGATCACTACTGGCGGTAAAACCAAGAGCATCTTGTAGGTCGGTAAAGGCATTGTTCCAATTGGTGCCGTTGTTGTCGCCGGTGGCAGTTAGGTCGACATATAGTTGTCTGTCTGTCTGCATTTCGTAGCAACCAGCATCGATGTCGATGTTCCAAATTCGGGGGTTTCCGGCTAAATCTACTCCAGGATTAAACAATCCATTCTGGCCATAGTCCTTTGCAGAAGAGCCTGAAGTGATTTGAAAATTGTTGCTTGTGGGATCTTCGAAGAGAGGATCTTCTGTGGAGTAGTCGCCGATTATCTGGCCGGGTGAAAATGACGTAACCTCCAATATGCATTGGTCAAATTCCCCAGCTGGAGAACCAAACGGATTGTGTGAATCATTGTCCCAAAAAATATCATTAAAGGCGATGAAGTATGCGCTGTTTATGCCCGATATCACAGTGCCAAAAGACTGTTCGAATTCATTTTGCGTAAAAGTACAGTTGTAAAATTTTGCAAGATCATTGGTGTTCAAATTGATGGTTCCACCGTAATAGGTCGTGTTGTCTCTCACAAGACAGTTGATCATTGTGAGATTGACCTCTCCCGAACTGCTCATTGCCGGCCCATTGCTACTCGAATTGTTGTAGATCGAGCAGTTTTTCAATTCCATTTGCGTGTTTAAGGCCATATAAATTGCGCCTTGTGGGTAACTAGGGTCTGCAAAATCACGGTAAGCTTTTTTGAGTCCGAATCCATTCACGATTATATCCGTGCCCAGCGCGTATATGACGTTGTAAGAGTTGTCGGTAATATCTACTGGACTTCCAATTGCCCCTGAAAGTTCGGTGACGTTGCTTGCCCAATTTCTTTCGTTTCGCAAGAGTTCTGTGCCGTTGAAACCACCGTAAAGCGAAATTCCCGAATCTATTTCGAATTGTATATCACGATCGGTGGTTGAGGTAGGTTTGTAAACACCTTCGGCGACCCAAATATCGTCACCAGAGCTGGCTGCAGCTAGAGCGCTTTGCAAATCCGTGTATGCATTCGCCCATGACGTTCCAGAGTTTGTTCCAGATGCATCTTGATCTACGTATATTACAGCGGCTCGACTTGAAAAAGTGAAGGCACAAGCAACTGCGATGAGCAATAGGTGATGAGTTTTCATTGTGGTGTGATTAAGTGATTCAGTTTTAGGTTGTCCTTCTGAACTCAGAATTGCAATACAAAGAAGCATTAGAATTTCGCTTATGTTTTCACCCATATGGGTGATTTTGATAAAATATTTACCACTTGGGTGTATAGTAGATCGCGGACTTTGAAGTTTCAGACTTGGATACCAAGTAAGAAGTGTCCATCAAATACTGAATGGTCACCCGAGTATCAGCATCATCAGTTGCAGGGTTGCTCGCAGCGAAACTTCTGAGTGATTGATCTCTGATGGTTTTGATGTGGATTTGTTTTGACCTATCAATGCGATAGGTGAGATCAGAGCCGTGAGGATGATCTATTTGAAGGCTTTCACGTCTTTTAGTTTTTGGTAAAGCTAGAGCCTAGTTGTTTTTATAGAAAGCCTGATTTTCAATTCAACGTGTATTATAAAAAGGTGAAAATAGTCTTGTTTGTGTTTTTGTATTGGTATGTTTTGGTAATTGTAGGTGGATATACGTATGCCCGAAATTGAATATTCTCAAGAAGATATCAATCGGATTAGGACAAAAAAAAAGGACTAGTCACTTGTTACTCACCAAAAAAACCTGGAGGATCATTAGTATTGTCAATTGCATTGATTGTAATTAATTCAGAGTTCTCTCCAACTAAATGGCACGCGTCATCAACTACATCAATTGTGATGTAGTGTGCACCTATATGAGCCGTGGTTGGCGTCCAGCAAATAGTTGCAGTTTGGTTGTTTCCCGATCCACTCATGCTGAGTGTTGCTCCTGCAGGTAAATTTCCAGCGGCTGCAGTGATCGTGCGGCCAGAGCGAGTTGGAGTGCGAGTATAGAGGGATATGAGAGTATTTATTCTCGGGTCTCGTTCTCGGACTCTGTGCTGTCCTTCTTGCGATCGTGCGGCCAGTATTGAGTTGGAGTGCGAGTTTAGAGGGATTTGGAGAGTCTTCATTCTCGCTTCTCGTTCTTGCACTCTGCACTGTCCTAATGTTGAATTTGAATTCTAGTAGTGAGTTGGAGAGCGAGTATTGAGGAAATTACAAGAAATATTCTCGTTCTCAATACTCGCACTCATTACTCAATTGTGGAGCCGAGGGGAGTCGAACCCCCGTCCAAACAAGGAAAGATTGAGCTTTCTACATGCTTATTTTCTACTTAATTTTCGATCATTGACTGGCCAGAAACAACCACTCCAAAGACTTATCCTGTTAGTTTCGCTGAGGCATCCAGGTTCTGCCATCGCTAGCTCTTATTCACGATATCCCAAAACTAAAGGTCAAGAGCCAACCTTTTAGTGGGACAGCTTGTTTGCCTACCTAGTAGACAATAAAGGTAATCAGTCTATGACTGGATTACGCAGCAAGCGCGTAAGAAGTGTTGCCATTTATAGGCTGAGTTGCTGATATTAACGAGCCAACAAAACAAAAGCTCGGCATGCTTACTGAACCAGTCATCTCGATGTCAAAGCCAGGTCGGCCCCAGTACATCAGGTTTTTCCTGATCAAGCGCGGTAAAGATCCTCATTAGGGTTGCCCTTACCATGTGTAGAATAGAGAACAAAGATAGTACCATTCATCCCTTAATGACAACCTGTCGCAAGAATTAGTGTGGATTTTTACTTTTGTCTGCTAAATTGCGCCCATGAACGCACAAAATCAGACTTTTTCCAGAGGCATAGTCCTCTTGACCCTTCTCCTAGCATTTGTCACCACAGATCTTATGGCTCAATTGACGCTGGATCGCGTGTGGTTTTCAGGTGAGTTCCGACAAGAGCGCATGTCTTCTGTCGAGTGGTTTAAAGACGGAAGTCAATATCTCAGCTTAAAGCAGACAGAAACAGGAACCGACTACGTGCTCACAAATGTCAAGTCTGGTGAAACTACGATTTTAGTAGACGCTGGAGTATTCACAACTCCCGATGGCGAAAAGTTGAATATCGAATCGCATACTTTCTCCGACGATTTTTCAAAAATGCTCCTTTATGGAAATTCAAAGCGCGTTTGGCGATCAAATACGAAGGGTGATTATTGGCTCTATGATCTCACTACACATGTCGTAAAACAGTTGGGTAAAGACTTGCCGGCATCTTCGCTGATGTTTGCCAAGCTATCTCCCGATCATTCATCCGTGGCTTACGTCTCCGAGTTCAATATTTACCGTGAAGATTTGAAGACTGGAGAGATCACCGCATTGACGACCGATGGTACTGAAGATATTATCAACGGAACGTTTGACTGGGTCTATGAAGAAGAATTCTCATGCCGCGATGGATTTCGCTGGAGTGAGGATGGCAAGCGCATCGCTTTTTGGCAACTGGATGCTTCGAGTATTCGCGATTTCTATATGATCAACAACACGGATTCTCTTTATCCATTTATGGTTCCTGTTCAATACCCAAAGGTTGGTGAAGATCCTTCTCGTTGTCGTGTAGCTGTAATTGACATAGCTACAGGAAAACGCACATGGATGGACATCAGGGGTGACCAAATACAGCACTACTTGCCAAGAATGCAGTGGGTAAATGGACAACTTTTAGTACAGCAACTCAATCGAAAGCAGCAAGAACAGAAGTTTTGGATGTGCAATCCAATAACAGGACAAGCAGAGGAAGTTTATAATGAATCTGATGAAGCCTATATAGAAATTACGAACAACGATTTTGCCGCAGGACACCATATGGATGTTTTACCCTATTTATCAAAATCAAAGGAGCTATTGCATTTAACTGAGAAGGATGGATGGCGACATTTATATGCCATAAAGGCAAATGGTTCTGGGGAGCGACTTGTTACCGATTTTGAAGGTGATATTTCGGCCGTCTACAACACGCATGTTGACAAAGGTATTGCATACATATGTGCTTCTCCAGACAATGCAACACAGCGCTATTTGTATCAGGCGTCCTTGACAAAAGCGGGCGCGGTGAAGCGATTGACTCCAGCGCATTACTCTGGTGTGAATAATTATTCCGTTGCACCCAATGGCAAATATGCCATTCATTACCACCAGAATACCAATGAGCCGCGGACTGTTCGCCTGATCCAATTGCCTTCACACAAGACGATACGCACCTTGGTTGAAAACAAGGACTACAAGCACTTGATGGATTCATTGAACTACCCGACTGCTGAATTTTCAAAGATTACTACAGCCGATGGAATTGAAATGGATGTGCGTATGCTTAAGCCATCGAATTTTGATCCGACAAAGAAATATCCTGTGTTGTTTTATGTGTACGGAGAGCCTTGGGGACAAACGTGTACTGATACATGGTCATTTGGTTACGACAATGTTATAAGCGAACTCGGATACATTGTAGTTACTATTGACAATCGGGGAACCCCTTGCCCAAAAGGACGTGAGTGGAGGAAGAGTATCTATCGAAAAGTGGGTCGGTTGAATATTTCAGATCAAGCTCAGGCAGCCCAAGAAATCGCCAAGCTTCCTTTCATCGACGACCAACGAATGGCAGTGTGGGGATGGAGCGGTGGAGGAAGCTCTACCTTGAATCTCATGTTCCAGTTTCCAGATGTATATTCTTGCGGAATCTCTGTTGCGCCAGTGGCCAATCAGCTCTATTATGACAATATCTACCAAGAGCGCTACATGGGCTTGCCTCAGGAGAACCGTGAGGACTTTGTTGCTGGTTCGCCAGTAACTTATGCCAATGGTTTGGAAGGAGACCTCCTCATTGCTCATGGCACTGGAGATGATAACGTGCATTACCAAGGAACAGAAGAGTTGATCAATGCTTTGGTGAAATACGGAAAGCAGTTTCAGGTGATGCCGTACCCTAATCGTTCGCACGGAATCTGGGAAGGTGAGGGAACAACAAAGCACTTATATACTTTGATGACCAATTTCCTTACTGATCACGTAGAAGCTGGTCCGAAATAGAATTTTCGCACTGCGAACTCAAGATTTTTAGTGGTCGTCTCGCTTCTGCCAGGCGACCATTTTTTTGCATTAAAACACGAGGCATTGATTACTCAACAACAGAAAAAAGCAGTTCTCGAACTTTTCGCTAGTGGGGCAACCGTTCCGTTTATTGCGCGATACCGTAAGGAAGCTACAGGTGGACTGGATGAAGTCCAAATTGCCGCTATTCGTGAAGATCATGTGAGATCTGAGGAGCTCTCAAAGCGACGAGAAACTGTGCTCAAGACAATGAATGAATTGGGCGTGTTGACTCCAGAGTTGAAGGATAAAGTACTGGGTTGTTCCGACCTCGTAGCGCTTGAAGACCTGTACTTACCTTTTAAACCTAAGCGTAAATCAAAGGCGAGCGCAGCACGTGAAAAGGGACTTGAGCCATTGGCTGGAGTTTTTATGAAACAGGAGTTGAATGATCCGGAGACTTATGCTCAGCGTTTCGTGAAAAGGGACGTCAAGGATGTGGAGGAAGCAATAGAGGGTGCTCAGCATATCATGGCTGAATGGATGAGTGAGCGCACTTATGCTCGAAATAAGATGCGTCGGTTTTACCTATCAAAAGGTGAGCTGACTTCCAAAGTGCAAAAAGGGAAGGAGGGAGAGATTAAATACAAGGACTATTTCAGTTATTCAGGCCTTTTGTCTCGAACTCCAGGCCATCGCTTGTTGGCTTTGCTTCGAGGAGAACAGGAAGGTGTTTTGAAGGTGGGTATCGAGCCACCAAGAAAAGAGGCCATTGAAATACTCAATTCAATTTTTGTGAAGAGTACTGGGCAAATGGGCCAAATTATAGGAGGTGCTGTTCGCGATGCATACATGCGTCTTTTTCGAGGGTCGATGGAAACTGAGATGCGCCAGAAATATAAGGAGCAGGCCGACGATGAGTCGATTGTGG
>JBLHIB010000116.1:0-10806 GCA_047615865.1 Gammaproteobacteria bacterium | reverse complement strand
ACCCGTTGCATCACATGAGCCAAAGTCAGCTATAGTATTTACTACTGATGGACATAAGATCGTTGGAAGCTCTGAGTCTATTACTGTTACCGACTGAGCACACTGAGCAGTGTTGCCTGAGTTATCAGTCACTGTCCAGGTTACTGTCGTTGTGCCAATTGGGAATGAACCCGGTGCATCGTTTACTAATGACGCCACACCACAGTTGTCTAATATCGACGGAGCTATCAAAGCTACTGAAGAAGTACATATTCCTGCATCTGCATTTGTTGATACGTTAGCCGAACAACTGATCGTTGGGTTTTCTGTATCTAATACTGTTACCGTTTGAGTGCACTGTGCTGTATTGCCTGCGTTATCAGTTACCGTCCAGGTTACCGTTGTCGCTCCCAGCGCATATGTTGCTGGTGCATCATTTACTGTTGAAGCAATTCCACAGTTATCATTCGTTGTTGGTGTTCCAAGTGCCACACCCGTTGCAGTGCATACTGCAGCATCAGCCGAAACTGACACGTTAGATGGACATGAAATCGTTGGGTTCTGATCATCTGTTACAACTACAGATTGTGTGCACTGTGCAGTATTGCCTGCGTTATCAGTCACCGTCCAGGTTACTGTTGTTGTTCCAAGAGCAAAAGCTGCTGGTGCATCGTTTACTACTGATGATACGCCACAGTTGTCTGCAGTTGTTGGTGTTCCCAAAGCAACACTTGATGCTGTACAAATTCCTGTGTCTACGCCAACTGCTATATCAGATGGACATGAAATCGTTGGATTTTCAGTTTCGTTAACGGTTACTAACTGCGAACAAGTAGTAATGTTTCCAATACCATCCGTTGCAGTCCATACTACAGTAGTTGTTCCAATTGGATAGACTCCAGAAGCGTCATTTGTTCCGTTAAAGTCATTGACAATTGTTGATGACGAACATACATCCAAACTTGAACATCCACTGATAGAAATATCATCCAAGAAAATTTCATCATTGTTCTGAGAAGCATCACACTCGAATCTAATCTGAGTATTCACCGAAAATGGTCCGTTTATAACAACTTGCTCGGTGTAGAATTGACCATTGACAAACTCGTCATCACAATCCCATTCCTCTTGCTGAGAAAAGCTAGATCCACCATTGTTAGAAAGCATCAACCAAAAATCCTCTCCAGATTCCATGCCGTTCGCATAGAATGAAAAGTCAATTGTAATTGAAGTATAGGCCGAAAGATCAAGATCATCCGTTGTTAATTCAGAAGACGCGCTATTATCTCTAAGTCGCAACGACCTTAATCCTGTAGTTGGATTCGACCAACTGATTTGGCAGTCCGAACCACCATCATTCCAAATTCCAAATCCTGACTCAAATCCATTGGTATTGATATTAGCACATGGATTAGTACTTGGAATTGAAACGGTTGCTGCACATAATCCAACATCAACACCTTGAATTACATCTGTAGGACAAGTAAATACTGGACCTTCGTCGTCAACTACAGTTACGTTTTGAGCGCAATTAAAAACGACTCCATTCGAATCAGTTATTGTCCAGTTGACCACTGTTGTTCCCAAAGGAAAGGTCGCTGGAGCATCGTTGGTTGCCGAAGCAATCGCTGGAGCACAAAATCCACTATAAATTGGACTTCCCAAAGCAACTCCTGTTGCTTCACACGCACCAGAATCTACTCCTATGCTAATATCTGAAGGGCAATCCAAGGTGGATGGGTTGGGATCAGTGACTGTCACCATTTGCACGCAAGTGCTAATATTCCCATTCACATCAATAGCCGTCCAAGTAATTGACGTAACGCCAATTGGATAGACGTCCGATGCATCCGATGTCCCGTTCAAATCGTTTAATACCGAAAGAATACCACAATTGTCAGTGGCTGTCGGTGAAGTAATACTAACAGAAGCAGTGCACAAACCAGCGTCGGTATTAATCGAGACATCCGACCCACATGTGATTGTAGGAAGTTCGTTGTCTATTACCGTAATAGTGCGCGAACATTGGTCGCTTTCACCGCCAATACTTGTTATAGCGTCCCATGTTAAGGTTGTTGTACCTACAGGGAAGAAGTCTCCTGAATTAAGACCTGATCCGTCTATTCGGGTCAAGGACACACCGCATGCAGACTCTGGATAAGGATATCCAAATGTAAAATTCGCACCACATACACCCGGAGAGGTGTATATTGTGCTATCGTTGTCGCAATGCAAGATTACGGATGGGTCTAAGATATCAAAGGACTGATTGGCTGTCTGGAGCTCAGTACAAATCCACCAATCCATTTGGATTGTAACAGTCTCAAGAATCTCGGGATCAGTATCTCCAAATGACTGCAATATGTAGGCGATCTGATCATCATCAGGGCCAAATGTTACTGGCGATGAGATCTCAATTCCATCGCTATCAAAAAGAATATAATCAACACCATAAGTTGCAGATCCACCTATAGTAATATCTACATCCAAAGGCACCGTAATGTCTCCCCAACGTTCCATGTAGAAAAGTGCAAATTGGCAACCTTCAACTGATTCGCTATAGATTGGATCAGCTGTAATATCAACTAACTGACCAGGACAAGAGAAACTCTTTAGGTAAACAGCCGAATCCCATGCACCGTCTCCAGCATCTGCGATTACAAGCTTCACGTGATATGTTTCACAAGGCTGAACTACTCCTTTAGCACTCAATGGAATTGTATATCCATCATACTGCAAATCCGCTCCACCAGCGTTATCCACAAAAAAGGCCCCATTGGCCAAACTTCCACAGTTGACTGGATTACCCCAGACACCTTCACTTCCGTTATTTACCGTTCCAATTGACACATCCGTTCCGTCGGGAAGAATCGCAAAATTCTCGGCACCACCCGCATAAGGACCAGCGATTCCTGGGCCACTTACGAAGAATGCAAAAGCATCGTTAAACGATGAACAGACATACTCGTTATACTCTTCAGAAGCAAACACGAAATCAATTTGAATCGTGTCACACTTAGGAACAACGTCGAATTCAATTACCACAGCATCGTTGGTTGCCAAAGGAGAAATCAGGACAATGTCCGGATCTGTATAGTTTGGCTGGTTCACCGACGCGCTTCCAGTATTGTTCGGACCAAATGATTGGTTCAAATCACCAGTGGTCAGCAAAAGACCTTCGTCCAATCCCAACACTCCATCAGGGGTGTAAGTGAACGTTCCGTATTGGTCAGGCGCTCCAGATGTAATTGTGAAATTCGAAATGGTCAATCCCGATCCTTCAATCAAACTCGACATGGCCGCGTTGGTTGCTGTGGGGTCGACGACAAGTTGCGCAGAAGCGCTGAATGTCCCTAGAATAAAGGCAACCAGAACCAGCATGGCTGATTTCAGAGTCTTTTTCGAGGCTAAAAATTGTGTGTAAGAAGTTGGTATCATAACTGTGGCGGTTATAATGAACTATTAATTAGTATGTAAAAGGTTGAATTCGAAGGGTGAGCGACGCTCTACTTCCCGCGCTTGTCTTTTGGCCTTAAAGCCTGACTAAGCTCCCGAAGAGGGGGCAAACTGTATCCCTTGTTGGGACTTGTGCGGGTGAGGTGTGACGTTCTCATAGTAAATAGTATTCTCAATGTTTGGACTTCACTTTCAAAAAAGTCCGTTATAATGGCGATTTGACTCGCACTGTAAAATTGTTTTCAGGTTCTTGTACCGCAGTTACTTACAGAAGGTTATACTTTTTCCTACATTTTTGTAAGATATATCCTACACATGCTGTTATTCAAAGGTTTAGTCCACATTATTTTTTTCACTTCCTTAGACACACACCCTCTTTCCTGTTCCTATTTTTAGCATTTTTTATTGATAAGTGGTGGAAAACACGTGCCATTTTTTCCAATGGAAAGCCTTACTTTCGCGCGCATTATAACAAAGGCAGGAATGAGCGTTAAGTATCAGGAATACAAAGGGTTGAATTTAGCCGACGTCGCAGAAAAGATGTTGGAGTCATGGGAGCGTGATCAAATTTTTGAAAAAAGCATCCAGTCTCGACCCGAGTCAAACCCCTTCGTTTTCTTCGAAGGTCCGCCTAGTGCCAATGGCATGCCCGGGATTCACCACGTAATGGCACGCGCCATTAAAGACATCTTTTGTCGCTACAAGACACTCAAAGGTTTTCGCGTAGAACGTAAGGCCGGGTGGGATACACACGGACTTCCAGTTGAACTCGGTGTCGAGAAAGAATTGGGAATTACCAAAGAAGACATTGGCACCAAAATAAGTATCGAGGAGTACAACCTTGCTTGCCGACAAGCAGTAATGAAGTACACCGATGTCTGGAACGATCTTACCCACAAAATGGGATATTGGGTATCGATGGATGATCCATACATTACCTACGAGAACAAGTACATGGAGAGCGTGTGGCACTTGCTGCAAAAGCTGTACAAAAAAGACCTGCTCTATAAAGGGTACACGATCCAACCATATTCTCCTAAAGCTGGAACCGGTCTTAGTTCACATGAGCTCAATCAACCGGGAACTTACCGCGATGTCAAGGACACTACTATTGTAGCTCAATTCAAGGTTAAGGAAGATTCGCTTACGCAAATGCGCCAACTCCTAGATGAAGGGAAGTCCGACTGTGGAGAGGTTCATATGCTCGCCTGGACTACGACTCCTTGGACTTTGCCTTCGAACACAGCTCTATGCGTAGGCCCTAACATCGATTATGTGATCGCCAATACGGTCAACAAATACACGGAAAAAGCGATCACCGTTGTCATGGCCGAGGCCCTTGTGGGAAAGCACTTGCCTACGACCAAAGACACGGAATATGAAATTATCGGTCGCTGTAAAGGCACCGACTTAGTAGGTATCACTTACAACCCAGTTCTTCCTTTCACCTTACCCGCACAGCAGCCCGAAGAAGCTTTTCGTGTGATTCAAGGAGACTTCGTAACGACTGAAGATGGTACAGGTATCGTTCACATCGCGCCTACTTTTGGTGCTGATGACATGAATGTTGCCAAAGATGCTGGCGTGCCTCCGATGCTTATCGAAGACGACAATGGAAACCTTGTACCTCTTGTGAATCTACAAGGGAAATTTGTCGACGCTATGGGCAACCTAGCTGGCAAGTACGTGAAGAATGAATACTATGCCGAAGGCACTCAGCCCGACCGCTCAGTAGATGTTGAAATCGCCATTCGCCTCAAAGAAGAGAACTTGGCCTACGACGTTAAGAAATACGAGCACAGCTACCCTCATTGCTGGCGCACCGACAAGCCTATCCTCTACTATCCAATGGATTCATGGTTCATCAAAGTGCCGCTAATCCGCGATCGCATGGTGGAGCTCAACAAAACCATCAACTGGAAACCTGAAAGCACAGGCACTGGTCGTTTTGGTAATTGGCTAGCTAGCGCAAATGACTGGAACTTGTCCAGATCACGTTTCTGGGGCATTCCAATTCCAATCTGGCGCACCGAAGATAGCAGCGAACAAGTATGCATTGGCTCAGCCGAAGAATTGAAAGCTGCCTGTGATAAGTCTGTTTCCGCCGGTTTCATGACGGAAAACCCACTCGCCAATTTCGAAGTTGGCAACATGTCAAAGGAGAACTACGACACCTTCGACTTGCACAAGAACTACGTTGACCAAATCATCCTTGTGTCCGATTCAGGTGTTGCTATGCACCGCGAGGCCGACTTGATTGATGTGTGGTTTGACTCAGGCTCTATGCCTTATGCTCAATGGCATTACCCTTTTGAGAATAAGGAGAAAGTTGACAGCGGACAAGCATTCCCTGCCGACTTTATTGCCGAGGGAGTAGATCAAACACGTGGTTGGTTCTATACCTTGCATGCAATTGCTACAATGTGTTTCGACTCTGTAGCCTACAAAAATGTTATTTCCAATGGGCTGGTTCTCGATAAAAACGGACAGAAAATGTCCAAGCGTTTGGGGAATGCAGCAGATCCATTCAAAACACTAGCCAAATACGGTGCCGATGCCACTCGCTGGTATATGATCACCAACGCTCAACCTTGGGACAACCTCAAGTTTGACGAAGATGGAATTACTGAAGTTCAAAGAAAGTTCTTCGGCACACTGTACAACACCTACGGTTTCTTGCAACTCTATGGCAATGTTGACGGATTCAATTATAGCGAACCCGACACAGCATTTGCCGATAGGCCAGAGATTGATAGATGGGTACTTTCTCGCTTGAATACACTCACGCAAAAAGTTGATGAGTCTTTCGAAAGCTTCGAGCCTACGCGCGCTGGCCGATTTATTCAAGAATTCGTAACCGGTGAATTGAGTAACTGGTACGTGCGCCTGTGCAGAAGACGCTTCTGGAGAGGTGAGTATTCGGCAGATAAAATCTCGGCATACCAAACCTTATATACGTGCCTGGAAACCATCGCCAAACTGATGTCGCCAATTGCACCTTTTTATTCGGACCAACTATTCCTCGACCTCAACAAGGTTACTGGAAAAGATAAATCTGAATCAGTTCACTTGTGTACCTTCCCGAAAGTCAATACTGAATGCATCGATCTTGATCTCGAAGAGCGCATGAGCATTGCTCAAAATGTATGCTCGATGGTTCTTGCTTTGCGCAAAAAGGAAAGACTTCGTGTGAGACAGCCGCTTCAGAAAATAATGGTTCCTATATTGAACGATGAATTTGAGCAGCGACTCCGTGCCGTGGAAGATCTTATTTTATCGGAGGTAAATGTCAAGGAGCTAGAGTATTTGAAAGATGCCGACAATGTGCTCGTTCGCAATATCAAACCAAATTTCAAGTCGCTTGGACCGAAGTATGGTAAGATCATGAAGAAAATTGCTGTTGCTGTTGCTCAATTCTCTCAAGATGACATCGCTACAATTCAAAATACTGGTGAATTTCATCTCGAAGTTGAAGGCGAAAAAGTGGCCTTGGATTTGCAAGATGTGGAGATATCTACACAAGATATTCCAGGTTGGACCGTTGCAAGTGAAGGTGAAATTACTGTGGCTCTTGATATTAACTTGTCGGAAGCATTGAAAGAAGAAGGAATTGCTCGTGAATTCGTTAACAGAATTCAGAATTTGAGAAAAGATTCTGGTCTAGAAGTGACCGATCGCATCAATCTTCGCATTCAGCGCCACACCTCTATTGATAGTGCATTGCAGAACAATTTGAATTATATTTGTTCTGAGACCCTAGCCAATGATTTGGCTTTAGTAGATGACATCGAAGACGGACAGGAAGTTGAGATCGACGAAAGTATTTCTACTAAAATATCCATTGAAAAATTGAATTAGAAAATTGACCAACATGTCAGATACAAGATACTCAGAGGCCGATCTCCAAGAGTTTGAAGCATTGATCGAATTGAAACTAGAACAAGCGAAAAACGACTTGAAGGAGCTCAAAGAATCGCTTTCACATGCTGGAGACAACAGCACGCAAGACACTGCGCCTACTTTCAAAATGATGGAAGATGGTTCTGAGACTCTCGGACGCGAAGAAACAGCTCAGCTAGCTGCACGCCAAGAGAAGTTCATCCAAGGTTTGGGCAGCGCGCTTATCCGCATTAGAAATAAAACTTACGGGCTTTGTCGAGTGACTGGCAAACTTATTCCTAAAGCAAGATTGTTGTTGGTTCCTCATGCTACATTAAGCATCGAAGCCAAAAACCAACAGCAATAAGCCCCCTTCCCTAGCATGAAGAAAGCTCTTATCGTAATTATTACCTTATTGCTCGTGGACCAAATTATCAAGATTTGGGTCAAGTTGAACATGGTCATCAATGAAGCTATACCTGAAGGTGGTGGCTCTTTCTTCGAATTGCGATTCGTGGAAAATGAAGGCATGGCTTTCGGCTGGGCAATACCGGGTGAAGGCGGTAAAATAGCTCTTACGCTTTTCCGTATAGTTGCTGTGGTTGGTATAGCTTTCTATCTAAAACACTTAGCCAAAGACAAGGCACCTCAAGGCTTGCTCACTGCAGTAGCCTTCATTTTCGCTGGTGCCTTAGGCAATATCATCGACAGTATTTTCTATGGAATGATCTTCACGACGAGCTTTCACGATGTAGCTCAAGTATTTCCAGAAGAAGGCTATGCGCCTGTGTTTATGGGACATGTAGTTGACATGTTCCACTTCACAGCACGCTTTCCAGAATGGTTTCCATTCGTTGATGGCCGACCAGAGATTTTTCAGCCAATCTTTAACGTTGCCGATACAGCAATCTCTTGTGGAGTGGGTTGGATAATTGTTCGCCAAAAGACCTTTTTCCAAAAACCAGAAGAAGCCAAAGAGTTAGTAACCGCGGCGGTTAAAGAGGAAACTACTCAAGCAGTCGAAGATATTCCTACTCCAGAAGATTCTAGTAAATTATAATTCAGGCTCTACCCAATCACCATGCGATTGGATCAATTCGATGAGCTCATCCACAGCCTGAGCTTCGGGTACATTCTTCTTCACGACTTCCTTCTCCTTATATAAAGTAATCTTGCCCTTACCAGTACCTACATATCCGTAATCGGCATCGGCCATCTCGCCGGGTCCATTTACTATGCAACCCATGATGCCTATTTTCAGACCTTTCAAGTGATTGGTGCGCAAGCGGATTTTCGCCGTAGTTTCCTGTAGATCGAAAAGTGTTCTTCCACACGAAGGACAGCTTATATACTCAGTCTTCGATATGCGTCTTCGCGTAGCCTGAAGTATGCCAAAAGAAGTGTCGTTGATCAACTTCGGACTAAGCTCTGGTGCTAGAAACATAATTCCGTCTCCCAAGCCTTCCAAAAACAAGGCTCCAGCATCTGTAGAGGCGTATAGCAAAAATTCATCGCTGCTCAATCCCTTATATTCTCGCTGGATCACGACAGGAGTTTTTACTCCCGCATGCATCAACTTCCAAAAGGCCGCGCGTTGCTCAGCCATTCCATGATCATGCGTGGTCGTAAGAACTAGTGCAACTTTATCATTAACGATTGAAGCCAAAAACCCTTCATCCAAATCAGAAATAGCGGCTTTTACAAAATTGAGATCCGGAGATTTCATTTGCGCTTGTAGCCAATCCTGTGCCGAAAACAAGGGATAATGTCGTGTGAAGGAATCCTGCCAATGCGCCGAGTCAACCATTACCCCGAGCGTCCCTGGAATGTCAAAATCGAGTGATTTCTTACCTGTATATATATAGTCGCAAGCTTGATCGCGGATGGTCCACTTGTCCAACTCCGACGAATAGGAGTATCCCAACGCAAAAAGTGAAGCTGCCGTCATGCGATCGCGCGTGCTCCAGTCGATAACCACAACCGGCGGATGATGATCTCCTAAGTTCAAAGTTTCCTTGGCGTGGCGTAAGTTGTACTCAAATGGATTCGTAGCCATAGGCACTTCCTCCACCTTGGCTTTGCTGCGTTTCGTATAGCGCTCGGCCAACATGCGTGCAACTGGCAATTCAGCCTCAGGCTCTTCCGTTAGTGACACTCGGATCGTATCTCCAAGGCCATCTTCCAGCAGTGTTCCTATGCCCACCGCCGATTTAATTCTACCATCTTCACCATCTCCCGCCTCAGTGACACCGAGGTGCAAAGGGTAAGACATGCCTTCCTCACTCATCTCGTGAACCAAAAGTCGGTAAGCTTCAACCATCACTTGTGGATTGCTCGATTTCATGGAAATGACCAAGTCGTGGTAATCGTTATCGGCACAAATACGGATAAACTCCAAGGCCGATTCCACCATTCCTTTGGCACTGTCACCATACCTGCTCATGATGCGATCGGAAAGCGAACCGTGATTCGTGCCTATCCTCATTGCACGGCCCAGACGTTGACATTTTAAGACAAGCGGGGTAAATCGCTCACGAATTCTCTCCAACTCAGCCATGTAGCTTTCGTCGGAATAGTCGTGAACTTCAAATTTCTTTTTATCGGCGTAATTCCCTGGATTCACTCGGATTTTCTCCACGTGATCGGCCGCCTCTTCAGCAGCATTCGGGGTGAAATGGATATCGGCGACGAGGGGTGTGTTATAGCCTTGAGCGACTAACTCAGACTTGATAACCTTCAAATTCACCGCGTCTTTCTTACTAGGTGCTGTTAGTCTAACTAGCTCACTTCCAGCATCGATCATTCGGATACTTTGAGCCACCGACCCGGCAGTATCCATAGTGTCCGTGGTTGTCATGCTCTGCACACGAATGGGTTGATCCCCACCGATTGCTATCTGACCTACTTTGACCTCCCGTGTTTTCCAACGAGAATAGCCATACAACGAATTGCAATATGATTTTTCCTTACTCACTGTACAAATGTAAGATGTATCGCGAAATCCCTGTCCACGCTTTCGTTAATTGTTCAGAATCACCACCTCGATTCGGCGATTTGCCTGATTTTCCTTCTGTGTTTTCGGCTTTTTGTAAAGCATCTCACTACCACCTTTGCCCTCGCACTCAACGCGATTTGCATCCACTCCCTCTGAAATTAGAAAATCTCTGATCGTTTGCGCTCGCGCCAAAGAAAGCTCATTACCACTCTTATATTGACGTCGTTCAGGATTGGAACGCGCAGCTTTTTTGAGATAAGACCTACCCATTTTCCCGTTGACATGACCGTCAACCCTGATATTTACATCGTCGTAATAATTCATGAAATCTGCGAGCTCTTGCAGAGAATCATCCGAATCGGACCGCACGACACTGCTATTGCCATGAAAATGTACGTTTTCAATGCTAAACCGCCCCTTTTCCAGAAAATCTTCCGGAATAATATTCGACTTGAGTGCCTCAGGTTTCCGTGCAACAATTTCAGGAACTACCTCCG
>JBLHIB010000115.1:0-11014 GCA_047615865.1 Gammaproteobacteria bacterium | reverse complement strand
AGAAGAGTTAATCACCGACCTCGAAGAAGGGGATTACATCCTCACTGTTGGAGATGCCAACGGTTGTGCTTTTGATGGACTCTATACAATCAGTCAGCCGCAATTGATAGATGCGTTGGCCATTGTGAGCAATCCACTTTGTGAAAATGAAAACACCGGTTCTATTGAACTAGACGTGTCTGGAGGAGTTCCAGATTATGATTTTATATGGTCCGGTCCTGCAGCTTTTAGCTCTACAGCCGAAGATGTTTTCAATCTCGACCCTGGAACTTATGATGTTACAATCTCCGATCAAGGTGGTTGTGCCGCAGACCTTTCTTTTGAAATTGAAGCTACCTCTGGACTTCAAATTGATGCTGTTGTAAGTGATCTTTCATGTTCAGGTCTTATGGATGGTGCTATTGATCTTACCGTGAGCGGTGCGACACCAGATTATCAATATTCTTGGGAAGGTCCAGCTGCTTTTAGTTCGACCGACGAGGATTTAACAGACCTCGAACCAGGAATCTATACTGTTACAGTTGTCGACGCAAATTTTTGCGAAGAAACAGGAGATTTTGAAGTTGTTCAAGGAGAAGAAATCTTAATTACACTCGATCAATTCTCTAATTCAACGTGTGGTCAGATCAATGGATCTGCTTCTGTGATTGTAACAGGTGGACAAGATCCCGTCATCATTGGATGGCTTGATGCCGATTTGAATCCAATTGGCGCCGGAACGTCTATTTCTAGCTTACCAGCCGGATTGTATTATGCCGCTGCCCAAGATTTAAACGGTTGCCAAGAAGTACTTGAAGTTAATATTTCAGACGAAGATGTGGCTGATTTAGAGTCGGTTTTTGAAAGCCCTTCTTGCAATGGATTTCAAAATGGAAGCATTCAAATTGATGTAACCAACGGATCTGATCCCTTCGATTTTACTTGGACAGGACCAGAGGCTTTTGCTTCATCTGATGAGGATATTTTCGGTCTTAGCGCCGGAACATACAACCTTGAAATCATAGATAACAACGGATGTATTCTCAACGAGATTTTTGATCTTACTCAGCCCGACGAGCTAACGCTTGACGCCGATGTTCAGAATATTTCCTGCAATGGAGAAAATGACGGAGCTATTGACTTAACAGTCTTTGGAGGAACTGAAGATTATGTTTTTGATTGGCAGGGTCCTTTGGGCTCATTTTTTAGCGAAGACATTCAAGATTTGCAACAAGGCGAATACACTGTGTTCGTTAATGATGCTAATCTTTGCAACGCTATGCTCACCGTTTTTATTGAAGAATTTACCGAGCTTGATCTGGATGTGGACGCCGCAGAGCTCTTGTGTTACGGCGAACAAACAGCAGATATTGATATTACGGTTTCGGGCGGAGATGCTCCATACGATTTCCTTTGGACAGGTCCCAATGATTTTACTTCGATCAACGAAGACCTCACTGATGTGGGTGGTGGCGATTACACAATTAGTATCTCAGACGATTCAGGTTGTTCAGTTGAATCTACCATCACTATTCAAGAAAATACCGAGATCGTTCTCGACTTGGAAGTGGTAGATCCAAATTGCTTGCAAGCAAATGGTAGCATAACTACTGTCGTAAGCGGAGGAAGTGCAGCTGATGATTATTTCTACTTCTGGTACGACATGTCCAATGGAGGTGCTCTAGTAGGAACTGATGCCGCGCTTATCGATTTATCTGCAGGTGATTTCGTCCTGGAAATATTTGATGACCTAGGCTGCAGCGTAGCAACCAATATTTCGCTTACCGACCTCGAAGGTTTAATCGAAGCCAATGTGCAAGATGTTATTTGCAACGGCCAGATGAACGGTACGATTGATATTACTGTTTCCGGCGGAGATGAGCCTTATACATACGATTGGGATGGACCATCTTTGTTCAGTTCAGTAGATGAGGATATCGCCGATCTAGAAGCGGGAACCTACAACGTGACAGCAACGGATTTCTTAGGTTGCATTTTCAGCGAAGCAATCGAAGTTGCCGAGCCAGATTCAATTGTTATTGTATTTACATCAGGCAATGTCGTTTGCTCTGGAGATACAACAGGCGCAGTTTTAACCTCTGTTTCTGGAGGCAATCCGCAGTATGATTACGCTTGGGTAGGCCCGAACGGATATACTGGCAACACGTCGAATTTGCAAGATTTGGCCGCAGGCTGCTATGACCTCCTAGTTACGGATGATAATTTATGTACCGCGCAAGCGCAAATGTGCATAGAAGAGCCCTCACTGATAGAACTTATGGCTGAAATTACCGACGTACTTTGTTACGGCGATACAACAGGAGCCATCGATATTACCGCTCAAGGAGGATCAGAGTTTTTCCAGTATTCATGGGTAGGTCCAAACGACTTTACTTCAATGGACGAAGACTTGAGCTCAAGTCCTGCAGGAACCTATGATCTATTGATTACCGATCAGACAGGATGTTCTTTGGACACCATGTTCACAATTGGAGAAGGAAATGAAATTACGATTGCAACAACTCTTACCCTTCCGCTGTGTGTAGGAAATGCCAATGGCACTATCGCCGCAGAATTGAGCGGTGGAGAAGGCAATTTGGATATCACGTGGACAGCTGAAGGATTTACTTCAAACGATGCCAATATCAGTGATTTGTCCGCAGGCTGGTATACTTACCTTGTTCAAGACGAATTCGGTTGCCTCATCACAGATTCCCTTGAAATGAATGAGCCTGACTCGCTTCTAATCATCGGAAATGTTGTTCCTGTAATTTGCTTCGAAGCAGATAATGGAGGGATCACTTTAGACATTGAGGGAGGAACAGAGCCTTACTCTGCAGCTTGGATAGGACCAAATGACTTTACTTCTGATCTACAGGATATCGAGGATTTGGCCCCGGGAACATATGAAGTGACAATCACAGATTTAAACCTCTGTTCCAATACCGCTACTTTTCAAATTGACGAACCAGTCCCTATGGACGTGACTATAGCATCTCTCACCAATACGTCTTGTCCTACTTCAGTTGATGGAGCCATTGACATCACCGTATCAGGAGGTTGGGAGCCGTACAGTTTTGTATGGTCTGGACCAGATGGATTTAACGAGTTGACAGAAGATGTAGACAGCCTGGACGCTGGAAATTACTCAGTTGCCATCCAGGATTCCCTGGGTTGTGTAATTGAGATTGCAAGTATTCCAATCATCGTTTTGGCCGAGGTTATTGCCAGTGCCGCCGACGATATCGAAGGATGTGAGGGAGATGGCCCTTGGCTTGCCACTGGATCGAATGAGGGGGGTGTTGACGAACAATGGACCGACCTCGAAGGAAACATCCTTTCGACATCCGATCTATTGTTGATCGAGCCGGAACCAGGAGTTTATGAGTTCATCTATACGGCAATTGACGGCGTATGCATGGATTCTGACACCATAATGATTACGATTTTTGATGCGCCTTCGGCAAATGCTGGTCTGGACCAAGAAGTCTTTTTCGAGGAAACAGTAACCTTGGGCGGTTATCCAACTGCCGAAGATGGAAATGAACTTTGGTGGGGCCCTAGTGAACTAGTTCAAGATAGTGCGGCCTTCAATCCTGCGACTTTAGAAATGCTCGAAACAACAGAGTTTGTTGTGACCGTAGTCGACGTCAATGGCTGTGCATCATCCGACACGACCTTAATAACCGTAATACCAGAAATCGACATACCATCAGGTTTTTCACCTAATGGAGATGGCACAAATGACAATTGGGCTATCGGATATATAAGTTTCTATGAGCAAGCCACCGTTGAGGTATACAACCGATGGGGAGACCAGTTATTTGAATCAACTGGCTATGGTGAACCATGGGACGGAACCTACAACGGCAATATTCTTCCAATAGGAACTTATTACTACGTCATAAATATTAACGAACCTCAGTTCCCGGAACCATTGACTGGCCCGGTAACCATACTCAGATAGACGTGAAAGGAACTAGTTTAATACTCAGCCCACATCAGAATCCTTGGTCTTTATTGGCCTTGGTAATGATTCTCAGTTTGCTCGGTGCATTCCAAGCTACTGCGCAGCAGCTGCCTCAGTTTAGTCAGTATGCTTCAAACACCTACATCATCAATCCAGCTGTAGCCGGATCGAATGACTATTTCGATGTCAAAGCACTTAATCGCTATCAATGGTCAGGTGTAACCGATGCTCCAAGGACATTTACCCTCTCGCTTTCGGCCCCGTTGAAGAACCCTCACATGGGTGTCGGTGGATTTCTCTTCGTAGACAATGTAGGACCTACACGTCGAACAGGAGCGCAAGTATCGTATTCGTACCACGTGAATTTGACGGAAGAACTTCGCCTAGGCCTCGCTGCATCGGTCGGACTTACTCAGTTCACAATTGACGGTTCGCGTATCAAACTCGCTGAAGCCGATGATCCAGCGCTCTACAGCGAATTGAGCTCTCAGCTTGTCGTTGACGGAAAATTTGGAGCCTACTTATACCACGATAAATTCTACGTCGGATTCACACTTCCACAGTTGTTTCAAAATAAAATTGATCTGTATGAGTCGGAAAACCCTGGCTTGAACAAGCTTGAGGATCACTACATGTTGTTGGCCGGTTACAAATTCCAGATCAATGATGATTTCATGATTGAGCCTTCAGTACTTGTGAAGTATGTGCAGCCGACGCCAGTTAAAATTGACGCTACGATTAGAGCTCACTGGAAGGAAATGCTGTACTTGGGTGCTTCTTGGAGAAACAACGATGCAATTGTTGCCATGATCGGTTACGAATGGAACCGCTCGCTTACAATTGGATACTCTTACGATTTCACCACTTCGAATATGAAGAATTACAGCGATGGAACACATGAAATTGGCCTAGGATTTAAGTTCGGTCAATAAAGCTCATTTTCCGAGCGCTTCTTCACGTATTTTCTTTGTCAATGATGCGAATACCAGGTCATAGCTGTGGTTTATTAGCTCTTCGAGCAAACGATCATCTACCGACCCATCAGTGCTTACCGTATTCCAATGAGTCTTGTTCATATGGAACCCGGGAGTTATTCCGTGATACCGTTCCCGTAAATCAATAGACCGCTCCGGGTCGCACTTCAAGTTCATAGAAGGAAAAGTCTCAATCCCCGCCAGAGCAAACATCTTCCCAAACACCTTGAAGACCAAAGTAGTCTTGTCAAAGGGAAACTCGGCAGTAACTCCTAGTTTGCCTAAGCAGTGATCATGAAATTCCTCGATGTTCATTGGTTGTTGTTTTAGACAAAGATAAACGACAATCATTGTTTCGCAATGACAGTATTGAGTGCAAGTCTCGAGAACGAGAAAACCCATTTATCTCTTGCTCTAAATCCATTTCCCTCTGTACTCGTTCTCGCACTCGCACTCGTTCTAACCTTCAAGTCATTGAAAAAGAGCAAGATCAAGTAAAAAGAGCAAGCGAAAAATAATGCGCTGCTATGAATACTCTGATTTTCTTTTTTCGAAAAGAACCATTTATCTCTTGCTCTAAACACTTGCTCTTGCTCTAGAATATTAAAACTCTATTCTTTACGTTATTACCATACCCTATTCTATAAAAATGACCTTTCAATTCCATCCACAAATCCAACTACCCGAAGACGCTTCTCACCTCACGAGGAATGCTTATTTTTGCTGGGATATGTCAACTGGTGAACATAAGTCAATGAAGGCTATAGCAGGCCGACTGCAACACGCTCTTCAAGATTTGGAGGACGGAGCGCTTGATTTGGGGCGGGTAGATGAGCTATGCGAAGAGGCGAGAGAGCTTTACGAACGCTTAGTCGTTCTGCGTTTCAAAGCAATGGAGGAAGAAGTAAGTGTGGTCTTAACAAAAACAGAGCCTGTTGCTGAAAATGCGTCTATTGAGGATAAATTGATTCCACCGAATCAAACTTCGCTCATCGACGCCATTGCGGCTGCCAGTGTTCCTGTGCAAGAGAAATTGTTCGATGTGCAAATTGACGTTGCAGGAATCTCTGATGCTGAGCCAGAAGTTGTCTCAGAAACGCAAGAGGATCAAGAAACTATTTCTGAAGAGGTTGGCGCCGATGAAGATCTGCAGAAGCCAGCACCTTCTGAGTTTGGCTTTTCCATATCGGCCATCGGTCGGGAGACAAACGAAATTGGTGAAGAGGAAATAGAAGAAGAGGATGAAGTTGTCGAAGAGGAAATAGAAGAAACTGTTGAGGAAGAAATCACAGACGTTCTCCCCGATGAAGATCTTCAAAAACCAGCACCTTCCGAATTTGGCTTATCCCTATCGGCCGTTGGTCGCGAGACAAATGAAATTGGTGAAGCAGCTGAAGAGGAAGTAGAAGAAGTTATTGAAACAGAAGAGACCAATCAAGTTGAAGTAATCACTGAGGAAGTGGTTGAAACTGTTGGATCGGTGGATATTGGATTGGCTCCTGAACCAGCAACCATTAACGATCGCCATAGCAATGGCCGTCGAGAACTGTCTCTTGCTGAAAAACTGGAAATGACAGCAATTCCCGATCTTAAAAAGGCCATTTCGCTCAACCAAAAATTCTTGTTCATCAACGAATTATTTGACACCAAAGACACGTCCTACCACGAAGCGATTTCTGAGATCAATTCTTTTGGCTCATATAACGAGGCATGGAATTATTTGGAATTGAATTGTGGAGCTGCCAACTGGAATATGGAAGATGAAGTAGTCGAACAATTTGTTGAATTGGTGGAGAGAAGATTCATCGCCTAATCCCGGACATGTCCAAACTCTATATCATACCCACTCCCATCGGCAATCTCAAGGACATTACTTTGCGTGCACTGGAAACTTTGAAGGAAGTCGATGAAATTCTTTGCGAGGACACACGCACTAGTGGACGTCTTTTGAAGCATTATCAGATCGAAAAGCCTCTCAGAGCATTTCATCTGAACAACGAACACAAGGTCAAAGACCGCATCATAGAACGACTGAAATTGGGCACGGTAATGGCACTGATCACTGATGCTGGAACTCCGGCGATTTCGGATCCCGGTTATTTGTTGATTCGTGAATGTGTCAAGGAAAAGATTGATATCGAGGTACTGCCTGGCGCCGCTGCTTTTGTAACGGCTTTGGTTGCTTCTGGTTTGCCTTGTGAGAAGTTTATCTACGAGGGATTTCTACCACATAAGAAGGGCCGACAAACACGCTTTGAGGCCATGGCGATTGAACCTCGAACCATTGTTTTTTATGAGTCTCCACATCGCTTGCTCAAAACACTGAATTCTTTGGTTGAGTTTTGTGGTGAAGAACGAGAAATTTCTGTGAGCCGAGAACTTACCAAGATGTACGAAGAAACTATCCGTGGAACAGTAGGAGAGGCACTTGCCCACTTCACAAAAAATGCCCCACGAGGAGAATTCGTCATTTGCCTTCATGGCGTAAAATAAGCCAGCTTTTAGGCAAAAAGATCCCGGACAATGTGCTCGACTTTCGAGGCCATAACGACCTCTATTTTATAGTCTGATTGCTTGAGACCTTTGTTGTGCTTTGAGACAAAGATGCGCTGAAAGCCTAATTTCTCAGCTTCAGAAATCCGCTGATCAACTCGATTCACTGGTCTGATCTCTCCAGAAAGTCCTACCTCTGCGGCAAAAGCAACATTTTTGGCAATCGAGATATCCGCTGTCGAGGATAAAATTGCCGCAATGACTGCCAAATCGATAGCGGGATCATCCACGCGCACACCGCCCGCGACATTCAAAAAGACATCCTTCACTCCTAGTTTGAAACCGCAGCGTTTTTCCATTACAGCCAGCAGCATGTTCAGGCGTTTCGTATCAAATCCTGTCGCCGATCGTTGAGGTGTTCCATAAACAGCCGTGCTCACCAAGGCCTGAATCTCCACGAGCATGGGACGCATTCCTTCTATTGTTGCCGCTATAGCCGAACCACTGAGTTCGTCATCATTGGTGTTGAGTAATATCTCAGAAGGATTTTCGACCTCCCGCAACCCCGTTCCCAGCATCTCGTAGATCCCAAGCTCATTCGTAGAACCAAACCTGTTCTTGACACTTCTCAGCAACCGATAGACGTGGTTGCGATCGCCCTCAAACTGCAACACGGTGTCAACCATGTGCTCAAGGACTTTCGGACCTGCCAATGAGCCGTCCTTGGTAATGTGGCCGATAAGAAAAAGAGGTATGGCAGACTCCTTTGCCAAACGAACGAAGTCCGAAGTACATTCTCGAATTTGAGAGACGCTTCCAGGGGAAGATTCAATCATTGGCGAGTGCATCGTTTGAATCGAGTCGATAATAATGAAACCAGGATTTACCTCGGCAACTTGTGCAATAATATTGTGTGTATTGGTCTCGGTCAGGAGGAAACAATTGTCAAGGGGCAGACCTATACGCTCAGCCCGCATGCGAATCTGTTGCGTGCTTTCCTCCCCGGAGATATACAGACAAGTAAGGGCGGGATCACGCAAGGCCAATTGTAGCATCAAAGTAGACTTTCCAATTCCTGGTTCGCCGCCAAATAAGATGACACTGCCCGGTACCATTCCTCCGCCAAGAACTCTGCTTAACTCTTGATCTTGTATAGAAATGCGTTGTTGGTTATCGGTTTTAATTTGGTCAAGACGAATGGCTTTGGCTTTGATACCGGAAGAAGTTCGTGCATCGGCTTTTGCGCCCGTGGTTCGCTCTTCCACTAAAGTATTCCACTCGTGACAAGCGGGACATTTGCCTACCCATTGGGCGACCTCATTGCCGCAATTTTGACAGAAGAATACAGATTTCGCTTTAGCCATAACGCGAATCTAGCACAAAATTCACAGCTCTCATTGTGAAAATATGATGGGTTTGTTGATAGCTTTTCACGTTGGAATGCATCGAGACAAGAGCACAAAAAAAGCCGCTGCGAATGAACGCAGCGGCTTTTGAATTATGTCGTAGATGATTAGTTAGATCGCTTAATCATCAAGTTACTTGTAGTCTCTTTTACAACTTCGTTTGTTGAATCCATCAAACGTGCGATATACCAGTAAGTGCCATCATTCAAACCTTCAGCAACCCAGCTATTGATATAATCTAGGCTTTCGTAGACGAGTCCGCCCCAGCGGTCATAGATGTATACTTCAACGTGATCATAGGCATCAGCTCCTTCGAAGACCAATCTGTTGTTCACAGAATTTGGATCGTTGTCAGGAGTAAAGATGTTCGGGAATTTGACGAAACAAATATCTGCCATTACGAACCACACAACACTTTCTTGTCCGCATTCGTTGGTGGCAGTTCCCTCAAGTGTGAGGAGTTGTCCTAAGCAATCTTGCGGGAAAATATCAGATCCTAACTCTAAAGTACCTCCAGCTTCGATGTCAATCGTTTGACCAGGACATAAAAGTGTCCAATCGAAACTTGATGCGCCATTTACATTCAGACTAAGGGTCTCAATTTCGTTTGGACAAATGATCAATGTTTCGCCAGCATCTGGAGCCGGTGCAAGAGCAGGAGTTGTTGAAATACTAACATCCACTGAAGACGTGTAAGTATCACAACCAGCGTCGTCTGCTACAGTTACCGAGACTGTTCCTGAAGATGTAACTACATACTCATCTCCCATTGATCCTCCAGGACTCCATATAGCGGTATATCCATCAGGCAGCGCAGGGCTAAGGGTGAGAGTAACCGATTCGTCAGTACATTCAAGAATTGAACCTGGCCAGTTTGTAAAATATGGAGCAGCTACAATAATATTAGCGGTGCCTTCATCTGCACTACAGTCGTTTGATACAACAATAGTATAGACTCCTGAGACATCAGTAGTGACCTCTGCATCACCGTCGTATTGATTATCACTCCAGTCGTATTGCATGTCAGGAGTATCCGCAAGAATAGGATTGATAACAGCATTTTGACCGTCGCATAAAGTTTGATCAACCATATTGTCAACGACAATGATATCTTGTGACTCAATATCAATAGATACAGTTTCAGAACTACAACCATTCGTTACCGTAGCAGATACAGTTTCGTTGGCATAGTTACCTTGGTGATTGTAAGTAGCCATCGCAGGATCAGCCGATGCATTGGCATTGTCCCATTCGATCTCAATATCACATTCAGTAGCAGCAGTGTAGTTTACCGAAAGGTCAACCTGATCGCCAGCGCATAAAGTTTGATCGTCACCGGGTGTCAAAACCACATTCGTCAATGGCTCCGTGAAGGTCAGAGTAAAGTCACACTCAATATTGCAGTTGTCCTCCGTAAACGAGAGATCGTATACTCCTGAAGAAGGTGGAGTGAATATGTTGTTGAATAGATTGCTATTTGAGAATGTTCCATCCTCTGGGCAGCTAATTTGAGACCAAACTCCTGTTGCAGGGTCAGACGAACATTCGGCCAGACCCGAATAGATAATACCACTTACACCAATATCATTGAAAACCATATTGTTTCCAGCACAGTTGAAAATCTGAACTGAATTGTTGCCATTATCTTCTGGAGAAGTAATATACGTTACTTGAATAGAATCCCCGAAGTTGAGTTCAATTTGTTGTGAGTTGGCATTCGCTGTAAAACAAGCGTTTGTCATCGCGAAAACCTGGGGATCAAGTGGATCCTCTTCGCCAGCAGGCCAAATCAATACCTCGATAAACACACCCTCTCCAAACTCACAGTCGGCATCCGACATGTAAATAAGCAGGTTACCACCGCCAGGGTTAGAGAATCCACCTGTAAATTCTACAGGCTCTGCACCGTTGCAGTAAACAGGATTATCTGGACAAGGAATTTCAGCGGCAGCGCTGTAAATATTAAAAATGTTACGCGCTTCACATCCATTTGCATCCAAAGCGATAGCCGTATAAATTCCAGGGCCAACTTCAACACAAGGTTGGTTTAATTCAGATGTACCGAAAGTACATTCTTCATTTTCTTCATCATAACACTCGTACGACATGCTGTCATAATCTTCAGGATAGCAGAAGCAAACCTCTACCAAATCACCTTCACAAGCGAAAGGACTTGGATCATATTCCAAACA
>JBLHIB010000114.1:0-11074 GCA_047615865.1 Gammaproteobacteria bacterium | reverse complement strand
TCCTTATACGAAAGTCCATTTGCGCCAGCGCCATAATAATTTCCTGCATCCGCAATTGACGTTGAACCTTGCAAGGGTTCTTGGTCGAAATAGTTCCCTACTCCTATCACTCTTCCTTTTACATGCTTGATACCACCTTGAGCCAAGACGCTTTTCCAATCGGTAAAAAGCTCACGATAATGCGATTCAAAATACGTCGACATCAATGTGGGGTCGCCTTCTCCTTGAATCAGAATATCACCATACAACGTGCTGTCTTCGACCTTTCCTTTTACTCCAAGCTTGGTTTTAAACGTGTATTCGGCGCCAAACATTTCCAAAATAGTGGCGCAAGTAATCACTTTGAGCGAACTAGCGGGCACCATACTCCGTTCTTTGGAATACGAGAATTCCTCATGACGAGTTTTTGAATCAACTAAGGTAAATCCTACGGTAGCGCTCGAAAGAGAAGCGTCACCTAAGAATTCCATAAATGCTTTGGAGTAGGTTGTTTGCTGACTGCTCATCGTGACAGATAATAAGATGAAGCTAATGAAGAATGGAAATATGCGATTCATGGCACTCATTTTGTGTAGTTTTGATCTGTATGAGCAAAACGCAGTCCAAAATTAGTCGCTTTACTTTATTCCTAGCTCTTTTTACGGTTTCGCTTTCAATGAGCGCCCAATTATCCGAAAAAGACAAGCGATATTTATCCACTGTGCGAGACACTTTGCAGCTTTCTGCCGAGCAAGTCATTGAGCTTGATAAAGTATACTTGTTCTGCAAAGGAGAATTGGACAAACTGCAAAACGAAGTGGATTCTCTGGAGCGATATGAAGAAAGTGAATCTTTGCTAAATCTCAAAGTAAACGTCCTGAATCAAAAGAAGAAAGACGCCAAAGAACAGCGAGAATTGGACACAAGGGGAGTTTTGACAGTCGAGCAGAAGCTAGTTTACGAAACCAAGATCAAACCACAGAAACCCAAAGTTCTTCACTTCGGAATCCACGACAGAGCCAAGTGCAATGTGTGTATAAAGTAACGAGAATTGGAATTAACTATCGGCCTACCTTAGAATGCAGCGAATATTTATAACCACCTCATCTCCAATGGTATCAAGCATGCCACTTCCTCCTACTTTGTAGCCTTGTCGATCAAGTTCAATACGTCCAACCAAGGCACCATTTTCTAGTTTAAAAGTGATCGTTTCATCTTTCGTCACACCCTTCATGGTGAGCTTACCACTAGCCACAAAACCACCATCTGTATTCGTCACCGTATTCGATACAAATTCAATGTTCGGGTGGACATCGGCATGAAAGAAATCTTCCCCAAGCAAGCTTAAGTCTCGCTTTTCAGTGTCTGTATTGACCGTTTTCACTGGAATCTTTACGTCAAAACTTGATATTGCCAAGTTGGCTGCATCAAATTTCACATTTCCGGTAAGTCCGCTCAAAGTCCCTTCCACACCAACGCCGAAATTATTGACGGTAAAATCAACAGTCGATTTTTCCGAATCAATGGATTGGGCATTTACAAAGGTCAAACTCAAGGTAAATACTAGAAGCGCTAAGGCTGTTTTAATAGTTTTCATGACGTTAGATGATGTTGATAGGCACTTATTGTCAATTTCTATTCCAATTCGGAATTGAAAATCTGAGCCTATAATTCCTCAAATATCAATCAAAATTAAGCCTTCGGCAAATGATCATGTGCATGTTTTCCTCAAAACTGAACCGGTGGCTCGGTAACTAGGTGTGGTTACAACGTGTTCAAAACGTGGTCCCTTCTCATCATGCTTCGGCAAAAGTTATTGGGTATTATTGCAAAAGAATCCCACTAGAATGAACCACATCAAGACCATTTACTTCATTGCGTTGCTCTCATTGGTTACTGGCTGCAATACGCAGACGCCAGCAGAGTCAAAAGGAGTTCGCGGAGATACCGCTCCCAGTGACTTTGTCAATCCTTTTATAGGAACAGGGGGCCACGGACATACGTATCCTGGAGCTACGATGCCATTCGGACTAGTGCAGCTATCTCCAGACACTCGCTTGGAAGGATGGGATGGTTGCGGAGGTTACCATTATTCAGATAGCATCATTTATGGCTTTTCTCATACGCACCTTCAAGGCACGGGAGTCTCAGACTATGGTGATATTCTGTTTATGCCTACCAATAACGAGACCAAGGAGGCCGACAACTGGCATGATCGCTACTCTTCTTCTTTCAGCAAAGATTCAGAAGTCGCCGAGCCCGGCTATTACAAGGTTGATCTAGACGATCACGACATGCAAGTGGAGCTTACTGCTACTACGCGTGTGGGCATACACAAGTACACACCAAAAAACCCGGAGGACACACTTACCCTCTTCATCGACATGGAGCACCGGGATAACGTCATTGAGTATTCGCTTTATCCACAGGGCGACACGATTATTCTCGGACATCGAATCTCGAACAACTGGGCAGAGCGACAACATGTATATTTCGTAGCCTGGTTTTCTGAGCCTTTTGATTTTAGAGATCAAACGTATGAGATGAAGACGATTGTCGATCCAGAGACGGGCCTAAAGACTGAAGAAATGGCATACGTCCCTGTCTTTCCGCTTGTCTTTGATCCTGCGAGTGAGATCATTGCCAAAGTGGGTATTTCGGCTGTGAGTGTTGATGGCGCCTGGAACAACATGGTGGCCGAAGCGCTCCATTGGGACTTCGACACTTACCGTTCAGAAGCTAAGACGACATGGGATACTGCTCTTGCCAAAATTGAGGTAGACGGCACAAATGAGGACGATATCACGAATTTCTATACCTCTTTGTACCACAGCATGACCGTTCCGAATACTTTTAGCGATGCAGATGGAGCATACCGTGGTACGGATATGAAAATTCACCAGTCCGAAGGAAGTAAGCACTATACTATCTTTTCCTTGTGGGACACTTTTAGAGCAACTCACCCGCTTTACACAATTATAGAACGAGAGCGCACAGGAGAATTTGTGCAGAATTTTCTAGATATGTACCAGCAAGGAGGTCAATTGCCTATTTGGGAGCTTTCGGCCAACTACACTGGTTGTATGATTGGCTACCACTCTGTTCCAGTCATTCATGATGCTTATGTCAAAGGAATAACCAACTTCGATCATCAACTTGCCTTAGAGGCCATGATTCAAATTGCCGATTCAGCACATTTAGGCAAGCCTGAGTTTGCCAAATTTGGTTTCATCCCTGCCGAGCTTGAGGCGGAGTCTGTTTCAAAAGGACTTGAGTATGCTTACAACGACTGGAATATCGCCGACTACGCTCAGCGCTTGGGTGACAATGAAACTTACGAGCGGTTTATCGAACGCGCTCAGTATTACAAGAATATATACAATCCAAAGAATGGCTTTATGCAAGCCAAGCGAAATGGAACGTGGCTCGAGCCATTTGATCCATATGAGGTCAACTTCTGTTTTACCGAGGCCAACTCTTTCCAGTATTCCTTCTTTGCGCCTCAAGACGTCAATGGAATGATCGATATGATAGGCGGCGATGAAGCTTTTTGTCGCGACTTGGACCGCTTGTTCACAGCTGAAACATCTACGACAGGGCGCGAGCAGGTCGATATCACTGGGCTTATCGGACAGTATGCACATGGAAACGAACCAAGTCACCACATGGCCTATTTGTATGACTATGCCGGACAACCTTGGAAGACGCAGAAATATGTTCGCCAAATACTTACTGAGCAGTACACTGCATCACCCGACGGACTTTCAGGAAACGAAGACTGCGGACAAATGAGCAGTTGGTACGTGCTGAGTTCGATGGGATTCTATCCTGTAACTCCAGGTTCAACGAAATATGCGCTGGGCAGTCCACTGTTTGACAACGCTACGATTAACCTTGAGAACGGGAAGTCATTCAGCATCACTGCGACAAACAACTCGGCTTCCAACATGTACATCGAGAGTGTAAGTTTGAACGGAGCGCCTTATGAATTGGGGTACCTGGAGCATGAAACGATCATGGCGGGTGGAGAGATGAACTTCGTAATGAGTGCTACTCCTAATGAGACCCGCGCTCTTGCCATGAATCAGCGTCCGGCGCAGGCTATTAAGGATCACTTGATCTGTCCAGTTCCATTTTATGAGTTGGAGCGCACGTTTAGCGAACCTTATACATTGAAGATTTCTTGCACTGAGGAAGGAGTCACTATCCACTACTCTATCGACTATGGAACTTCACAGGAAGAGGGCATTTATGCTGGGCCAATTCCAATTTCAGAATCGTGCAGTATTACATCATGGTGTGAAAAGGAAGGTTTGACTGTTTCTCGAAAAATATATGGCGAGACTTTGAAAATCGACGGTTCGCGTGAAATCAATCTGGAGACTGAATATGCCAATCAATACGCTGCAGGAGGCGACCGCACACTCATTGACTTCCTGCGTGGAAGTACAGAGTTTAAAACGGGTGAATGGCAGGGCTACTGGGGAGAAGATCTTATAGCCGTTGTTGACTTGGGCGAGAACAAGACGATATCTCATGCTGCATTGGGAGCATTACAAGACACTAAGCCTTGGATCATCTACCCGAGCAAAGTCGAGTTCTTGATTTCCAGCGATGGCAAAAATTTCACTTCTTTCGGATCTATTGAAAACGATGTGCCGGCAGACGACTACACCGTTCAACATCGGGATTTTGATGTCTACGGCAAAGCTGAAGCGAGGTATGTTAAAGTAATCGCGACAACATATGGAGCATTGCCAGACTGGCACTTGGGTGCCGGCGGAAAAGCCTGGTTGTTTGTCGATGAAATTGTAATCGAGTAATGGCCGCATCAAAACACCTCTCACCTACTTCACCGTTTCCTATCGGTCTGCACATTGAGCGCGCTGAAGGAATTTACCTGTACGACTCAACGGGCAAGAAGTACATGGATATGATCAGCGGCGTTGGGGTGTCGGCATTAGGACATGGGAACGAACGTGTGAATGCAGCGCTTAAATCGCAAATTGACCAGCATCTTCACGTGATGGTTTACGGTGAATTTGAGCAACGCAACCAGAATCAACTGGCCGACAAGCTATGCTCATTACTTCCTAGTTCCCTGGACTCTGTCTATCTGGTCAATTCGGGCGCCGAAGCCAATGAAGCAGCTTTGAAACTAGCTAAGCGATGCACAGGACGAACCAAACTGGTCTCTTGCAAGAAGGCTTATCATGGCAGCACGCATGGAGCTCTTTCAGTTTCTGGGAACGAGGTAAAGAAAAGTAAATTCAGACCTCTTTTGCCAGACATATACTTCATGGACTTCAACTCCATGGCATCACTCGAATTGATCGATGAAAGAACAGCAGGAGTAATCGTCGAAACGATCCAAGGGGATGCCGGAGTGCGCATTCCTGATAAAGCATGGATGAAGGCCTTACGCAAGAAGTGCAACGAAACTGGAGCCTTGCTCATCCTCGATGAAATCCAGTGCGGATTAGGACGTTCTGGCAGTTGGTGGGCTTTTGAGCAATTTGATATCGTGCCCGATATTCTCACCTTGGGAAAAGCTTTGGGGGCAGGATTGCCTATTGGCGCTTGTATAGCATCCAAAGAGTTGTTGGATCAATTTAGTCATGATCCAATTTTAGGACACATTACGACTTTTGGAGGACACCCTCTCATTTGCGCGGGAGCGCTAGCCGGATTGAAAGAAATGAGCGAGAGAAAGCTCATTGACGGCGTTAACAGCAAGGGAGAACTGCTTTTCAATACATTGAATTCTCATCCACAAGTCAAGGAAATCCGTTACCGAGGTCTGCTCTTCGCCATCGAACTTGACACAGATGAAGCCGTGCAAAAGGTTGTTGAGGATTGTCTGCAGAATGGTGTTATAGGATTCTACTTTTTGTCTCATCGCACCTCATTTCGTTTGGCTCCACCATTTATCATTTCAGATGATGAGCTGAAAGAAGCGGCGTGCATCATTACCAATGCCTTGGACAAACTATGAGTGAAGTCTGGCGCACACATAAATGGGTTCAATTCCTCACACTAAAAAAGCAATTTCCAGGTAGGGATTATCTGATTGTGAATTTACCCAAGTGGTTTTTGCCAAAAGCATCTACCCCGCTTGACTTAAAAACTTCATTTGGCTTTGACATACACATAAATCCTGCTGAGGACGAAGGAATTGATCGTGTCATATATGAGCGAGGCATGTATGAAATGGGGACCATGAATTTCATACAAGAAAATTTGTCGGCGGGCGGCACTTTTATAGATGCTGGAGCCAACATTGGAGTGATGAGTTTGGCGGCGGCTAAAACAGTCGGCACTCAAGGCAGGGTCCTATCATTTGAACCTCATCCGGAAACACGCACAATTCTAGAGAAGAATATTGCTCTTAATGGATTTAGCCAGATTGAAATACAGCCCCTTGGATTGGGCTCAGGCCGAAGTACAGGCACCTTATTCAGTGAAGAAAAAAATCGCGGAGGAGCCAGCCTCATAGACTATGAGGAAAACGATGAGCACGGCGCTGAAATTCAGATAGCTTCACTCGACTCCTTGGTGGAAGGGCTTAACTTGGATAAGTTGGACCTCATTAAAATCGATATCGAAGGGTGGGAGTTTGAGATGTTGAAAGGGGCGAAAGAGACATTGAACAAACTACGTCCTGCTTTGATTGTAGAGATCGACCTCCACAGAAAACTTGAAGGGGGAACTGTTGCCGAGATGGTAGATTTTCTTGTTGAACTTGGCTATGAAGTGTATCGCTTTCCTGAGAATAAGAATCATCCTGGGATCTTGGTAAAATTGATTGGAAATAATGACTTGCCAGAGCATGATAATTTGGTGTTTGTGCATGATAAGAGAGACAACTGATTGCTATGAAGTTTTGTCTTTGAGTAACCGCATTTCGACGACTCGGAGCGACTAGATTTGTTTCGCCGCTTCTAACTCCTTATCAATCGTAGCAACCAAATCTTCAGTGCTGTATGGCTTGGGGATGTAATTATCCATTCCCGCTTGATAACAGCTGTTTATTTCATATTTAAGCAGACTAGCCGTCATTGCGATGATTGGTATGCGTGTAGAAATACCCTTGTCTTTTTCGAGTTCTCGAATAGCCATACTTGCTTCAAAACCGTTCATTTCAGGCATTTGAACATCCATGAGAACTAGGTCATACTCCTCAGTCAAGAATTTGTCAACTGCTAGGGCTCCATTTTCAACTGTATCGACTTTGACATCTTTGAAGTAGAACCGCAAATCGTCCAAGGCTATCATTTGGTTGAAAGGGTTGTCTTCTACGAGGAGTACACGGGTACCTATCCATTTGTCCGCAAGTGCCCGAAGATTATCATCACTTAGTATTGTTTGATTTTCACTTCCTACATCGGCCAATTGGATGGGCATTGAAACCGTAAATGTACTGCCCACTCCTATTTCACTCTCTATGTCGATGGTTCCATTTTGCAACTCTACCAGTTGTTTGGATATACTAAGTCCAAGGCCAGTTCCTCCATACAAACGACTAGTTGAGGATTGGGCCTGATTGAAAGCCGTGAATATTTTTCCTTTAGCGACTTCTGAAATCCCTATACCAGTGTCTTTGATGGCAAATTTCATGTAATTATCAATCGTATACATGAGAATTTCAACGCTTCCAGCAGTGGTGAATTTAATGGCATTATTAGCTATATTCAATAAAACCTGATTCATTCGAGAAGGATCGCCCATCATGCTTTGCGGTACATCGGAATCTTTCTTGAAGCTCAAGCCTATTCCCTTCTCCTCAGCTTTAAACTTCAGAATCTGAACTACGTTATCAACTATAACATGGGGTGACATTGGAATTCTTTCTATATCTAATTTTCCGGCCCTCATCTTGGATAAGTCTAGCACGTCATTGAGAATGACCCCCAAATTATCGCAGCTTTTTCGCATAGCGCTGAGATAGGCATCTTGCGAAGGAGGATGTTCATTTCGATCGATGATCTTGACCATTCCCGATATGGCATGCATCGGAGTGCGGATTTCATGGCTCATATTGGCCAAAAACTGCTCCTTGTACTTTTCCGATTCTTCTACCTCCTTCTTTTGCTCTTCAATTATTTCGTTCTGCTTTCTTGTGACTTTGAGACGGTTGAGAATCACCAATGTGAGGATCGAAACAATGACCAAACCACCCCCAATAGCAGCAGATAGCATTTGTTGATTCTTCTTTTTTTGCTGCTCGATGGCCAATTGCTTTTCATTGGCCAGATCATCCAAAGCCTTTTGTTTTTCATATTCAGCCCTAATTTCAATACTGGCTACTGCTGCTGAATTTTCAAAATTGGTGAGACTGTCTCTTAAAGCGACAGTTTGCTCATACATTTCAAGAGCCTCCTTATAACGTCCTGTAGCTTTGTAGCTTATATAGAGCCCTTCTGAGAGACCTTGGCTTTCCCGAGTTAAATGCCTCTCTCCTATAAAACCAAAAGCTTTCTCCAAATTGGAAATGGCTTTGACGTGCTGGTTTTGAGCGGCATACAACCGACCCAATTGCATATAAAGAATCGGAATACCTTCAGAGTCTTCTGCTCTTTCTGCGATGATTGAGGCACGATCCAGTTTCTCCTTCGCTTTATCGTATTCACCTGCATTTATTAGAACACTAGCCAAATCAGCAAGCATCAATAATTGCCCTGCTGGATCATCGGTTTCCTCGTATTTTTCAAGTGCCGCTTGAGCATATTCATTTTGACTTTGGTCTGATCGAGGGTCTTCCTTGTATGAATTTTTGATCATCTCAATAGTATAGTTGATCCCTACCAACGCTTTTTCATCACCTATTGAATCGGCAATGTGTTTGCACATTTCGTAATACTTCAGACTAGTTTCCCGATCTCCCTGAGTCAAATACATCGCTGCAATAACACTCCAAGGCCTATATGTCAGCTCCGGCGATCCTTCTCTCTTGAAGACATCAGCTGCCTCCAGCATCCTGGGAATTCCACTTGCGTAGTCATTGGTTTTATAGAAGATAATCCCCATATTAAAGAGCGCCCCTCCCAAAGCCTCTAAATCATCAACTTCCAAAGCCAATTCCTTACATTTCTCAAATCTATCAAGAGCCTCAGTAAATTCGCCTCGATAGCTATGATAATTCCCCATGGTGTTTAGGGCATTCGACATCCATTTTCTTAACTGATGTTTCTCGGCAAGTTCCAATTGCTCCTTAGCCAGTGACAAGACACTATCAGGAAACAAAGGTGAGTACATCCGAGTATCATCGTAATGCATAAATTTCATGGCTTCCATGCGCTCAAGAATTGGCAGGCTTTCGTCATTCCACGTCTGCAACAATACATCAGCATCCCTTTGGCCTATAGAAAGCAAATTCGCAATCATCAAACAAATAAAAAATAGGATCTCCTTCAAGCTCATTCTGAATTAAACTTTTTCATTCTCTAAAACCCAATCAAGGTCTACACAAGCCAGATTGGAATGTTTGAAAGTTAACTAACTTGATTGAAGAATTCGAAACGATTTATCCAACGGTTGATCAAACGGTATCTCGACGGCGAAACTAAAGGGAATTGCTAAATGTAATCTGAAGGAGAGTTTCTTTGCTCGACCACCTGGTTGGACGGGGAAACTTTCACTCAAAACAAATAACACAACTCAAATTATCTGGAAATCAATTCGGTAAAAACCGCACAGTAACCTCATTTTGAATTACAGTCACTTTCGCACAATGAGAGGGATAAGTAATTGAGAAATCTAGGCATAAGTCGAAGGTGGAGTTTGGTTCGAATAGACCTTCGCATTCTAGGAGACCAGAGGGTGAGTAGCGACTAATTTTAAATGCCGTTTTATCTGCATGTTCAAGTACAAACCATGATCCTGCTCCTTCACCTGATAGCCATTTGGCCTCTCTCGTTAAATTTGGAGGAAGTTCCTTGGGGGGAAGTAATATTAAAGGCAATTTTCTCATGCATTGGGCAGACTCGGTTGTCCCGCTAGAATAGTTTCACTCACAAAACGAGAGCAATTTGTTCCACCGTAAACGAAGGGATCGTAGGGAATAAACTCCTGATTTTGAAGTTCTATGACATGTTCAAAGGCTAGATCGAAGTCGATTTCTGACACAGCTCTGAATGTGGCGCCAGTTCCATGTGAAGAGGAGTTCTTGTGCAGTTCGCTTAGAACTTCATCGATATTGGCAATATTTTTTGAGCCTTCGGCAAATGTTGCTTCAGTTGTGATCGCAAGTTCGTGGTCGGAAAAAGATGACGATTAGCGGAACAGTATATTTATGAATAACTGTTATATCCTTTAAAACTTCATAGACATTTGCGCGCAGCGCTGAAGTTCTATATGGCTTAACGACTTCCATACATTCAATCAAACCATCAAGAACAGACGGATTAAAAAAATTTCCTACTGAACTGAAAACAACTTGCACGGAAGCAGGCTCAAAAAAAAACCTCTTGATTTCCTCCATTTAATTGATGTCATATTGGATCATTTGCCCCAAATTGAGCCGTATTTCTTACTGACGATAAACGTATTGACAAAGTATCTCTATTCTATCCCGATAGTGTCAATAATCAGTAAGAATTAAGTCAAAAGTGCTGCTATATAGCGATATGGTTACTAAACATCACCAAATGACATGTAAACAAAGGGTGGCTGAGATTAGAATTCCTAGTATATTTGACAGCAATAATGCCTACTATGAGTATCCTTCGCAAAAGCAAAATAGTCTACAGTCTTTACAACTTGTTTCAACGTAAAAAGCTTGAGCGGAATGAGGAGCTGTATCGACGAATTGGCTTGAAGAAACACTACTCATCTGCAGTTTCCAGTCGAGATTTTGAACGAATCGATCCCGATGTTCTCGCTCCTAGTAAAGAAGTTCAGGCGGCGATAAAGATTAAGAAGGATGGTCTACCTGTTGATATCCAAGAGCAAATTAAGGACTGGTCTGAGAACGGCTTCGCTATTTTACCTTCTTTTTATTCTGAAGAGACTGCAGAAAAAATCAATGATGAAGTTGACCATTTATTGGATACTGGAAAAGTGAAATGGCGTTATGGAAACAAGATCATGTTTGCCA
>JBLHIB010000113.1:0-11216 GCA_047615865.1 Gammaproteobacteria bacterium | reverse complement strand
CCTCAAAAACTGGCAACACCAAATTGGAGACTGGCTGGAAAAGCACACTTCGTGCAATGGACACTGACCTAAATGCTTTTGATGGAAGCTCAATTCAAGCTTTACAAAACGATACGAATCGGTCCAATCATTTCATTTACAACGAGGATGTCCATGCTATTTACGCGGTTTTAGGACAAAAGCTAAATAAGTTCAGCCTATCCGCAGGGATGCGCGCCGAGCAGGCCTTTACCACATCGGAATTGGTGACCACAGACGAGACATTCAAAAACAACTATTTCAAACTCTTTCCTTCAGGTCACCTCAATTATGAATTGACCGACAACAACCAGGTGCAAATCAGCTATAGCAAAAGGATAAATCGACCAAGAACTCGTAACCTCAATCCATTCCCAAATTATTCTGATCCTCTGAACATTCGAAGAGGAAATCCATTCCTATTGCCTGAAGTTGTTGATTCCTATGAACTCACATGGATGAATACTCCTAAATGGGGTACGATATCAAGTTCTGTGTACTATCGTCAAGTGCACGACATTATCCGCAGCGTGCGCAAGGTTGATGAATTTGGAGTAGCAACTTCTCAAAGTCAGAATTTGGCAAGCATGAAAAATTGGGGAGTTGAATTGGTCACTGCTGGTAAGCTTGCGAGTTGGTGGACATTCAACTTGAGTGGCAATTTTTATTATTCAGCGAGTGATGGCAGCAATTTGGCAAGTGAGCTTAATTCTGAGGGTTGGAGTTGGAATACAAAATTGAATTCTATTTGGAAATGGGGAGATGGTTGGAATCTACAATACTCGGCCCAGTATAGAGCTCCATATGTTCATCTGCAAGGCTCCTTGGCTTCCATATTCTACATGGATCTTGGAGGAAAAAAGTCGATTCTCAAAGACCGAGGAAGCATAGGCATCCGTGTTTCAGACATTCTCAACTCTCGTCAAATGAGTTTCACAAGTAGCGGTACGAACTTCGACCAGGATGTGACTAGGAAAAGAGAATCTCGCAACGTGTATGTGACCTTCAGTCTCAACTTCGGCAAGCTCGAACAACGTCAAAAAAGAGGATCCCGCGGAAATAGTGGCGGAGGCGGAGGAGATTTTGAGGTCGAAGAATTATAGAGCTCCAAAACGCGGAACGGCTTCTTTTTTATACGGCACCTTTTGATCAAAATTAGAAGGCTTGACAAAAGAAAACAGCAACCTCAACAAGTGGTTTGGAGCAGCACTTCGGTGGCGCAAATAACATTTCAAGTCTACTGGAAAAGCACCAACTGTGCTTTTGATCTCCATTGCTGTTCGTCCAAAACTAACCTTGACACATTTCCGCTCAATACCCTCCTTAACATACTCATATAGCATCCGAGAGTATATCGCGTATTGATGGTTGAGCTCATAATCGATACCTACGAAATGTGCATCAAGAATACCGTTGTATTCGAAGCCAGACATAAAGCCAACTAGCTTTTCTTCCAAAAACAGTCCTTTGAAAATAAAGCGGCTACCCATTTTCACTTTCAAGTTGACGAATGCACTCAGGTTGAGTTTACCAACTTTAAAATCCGCTTTGTCATGGACATGGTTGTACAACGTTTCTATCCGCAATTCATTGGCTTGAATTTCTTCAACGGAAAGCTCTCTGACCTCAATGGTCGCCGATTTCTTAAACGCTCCTTTTGCCTTAGTCCTATATTTTGTGGTGAGTGAAGCCAGATAGTCCTCATAAGTCGTCCATTCTGGGCGAATGGGCATGACCATATTGGGATCGACTAGGAATTCGGTATAGCTATCGTCAGTGAAGTTGTGACAGTACTCAAACGACTCAGGATAGAAGTCCTTGATGAGGACCCCGCTTATTCTATTTTCTCTAGCCTTTTCCTGGTCAGAAATAATTTCAACCGCTTCAAGAACGGCACCATATGCTCGATTTTTATCAAAATCCTCTCGGAACACGAATCCATGTTCTCCAGTGGCAAAGGCATTTCCAAGTACCATGATCGTGAAACGCAACGTTCCTCCACTTCGAGATAGCTTGCGTGCAAAAACTGAAAAGAACAGCTTCTTCCCAGGCATATTACTTGAGAAGTCCGCAGTCTCGCAATAGGTAATCTGAAAAGCTGCAATTCCGACCAATTCATCTCCTTCGAAAAAACAGGCGTATCGGTATTCTAGTTCGCCTTCCGAACTCGCTGTTAAAGCCTCGAAATAATCTGTCTGGAGAAAAATACTCTGATCCGAGGCAATAGAATTCCATTTTGACTCGTCCAAATCGCTCAACGATTCATGAATTCGAATCTCCAGGCCTACTGCCGATTTCTTGTATGGAGAACCTTCGCCTCCGGCCTCAAGTGAAGTTTTAAATTCTTCAAAATTCCTGCATTGCATTAAGCGAATATACGCAGCTTCACATTGGCCATTTCTCGAATTTAAATAAATTAACCTTCTTGTCTTTAGCCTCTGGCAAATGTAAACGGTCAGCAGCATCATAAATGAAAGTCTTAGATACCCTCATTCGGTCATTCATTTTCTTTCTGAGGTCAACCAAGAGGCCGAAGCCATCTAATTGAAAGAACAAGGGCACTATAATGACCAAGTTATTCGATTATAAACTAATTTTGAGCCAAGTGCCAAATGTATGCCCAATAGTAAAATTATCTTTTTCGATGGAATTTGCGGACTTTGCAACAAGGCAGTAGATTTTCTACTTCGTCATGACTCAAAACAACGTCTAAAATTTAGTCCTCTTCAAGGCCAAACCGCAGCCATGCTAATTCCGAAAAGCGCACAAAAAATGGACACTTTTGTTTATTGGACAGCCGGGAAGTCTTACCAAAAGTCAACAGCAATATTAAGAGCCCTATCTGATATAGGTGGTCTTTGGAAATTGACAAGTATTTTACTGCTCATTCCTGCCTTTATGCGCAATGCGGTCTATTCCTGGGTATCAAAACACAGATATGACTGGTTCGGAAAGAATGAAAATTGCCGGGTTCCTACTGCTTGTGAGCGGACGCAATTCCTCGATTGATCAAAGGAAGTTTTGTCCAGTCTACAATCAAAAACAACACCATCAGAAGGGCTATGACTCCAGGAACCTTATACCTGATGAGTGCGCCCAAAACAGGCACCACCGATCCTATTAGTCCACCCAGAGCAAGGATGAACGACAGAAGAAAAGCACTTTTCAGGAAATTCATTTCTCCAATACGCTTCCTATAAAATAGGGCGAGCGCTATTAAGCCTCCAGTCATCATGGATTCCATGCAGCCAATCATCTGAAAAGCACCACTCGCATCTCGCACATCAGGTCGGAAATAGCTCCGGTATATAGCACCTGGGTAATTGACGATAAACTGAAAAAGAGAATCGATTTTCGGGATATCAATTACACTCCCAGCATTTGTCATGCGCGCTACGTTATAAAAATCTGTTTGCTTCATTCCTAGCACATAGAGAAGATCGCCCCCAATAAAAAAATAGTGTGCGTTGAGGGCAACGATAAAAAGAATGACATGAACGAGCGGGAAGATCCATTTGCGCATAGCGCTGGGCCAAAAAGTAAAAATTAAGAAACTAATTATCGCAGGCAAGGCCGCAATAATTACGTAGCCTTTTAAGGTGAACAAAAACAAAAACGCAGTAAATAACATGACGAAATATCTAATCTTTCGATCTCCATCGGATATTCGAAATAGCGTGTAGACCAGCAAACCAAAACCAAGAATTAACGGGCCTTCTTTTAGCACTCCTGAAGTCCATAAAAGAATACTCGGGAAGCAAATAAAAAGAACCAACGCGCCAAATCTTAGTCGCTCTGGAATCGACCCCGCTACACTTTTAAAAAGAGCTATAAGTCCGATAAACGACATGAACGCGAAGAAAACTGTGTGCACATGGTACTGACCAAAAGAGAACAGTCCAATTAAAACATTGATCCGGATAATAGTCGGGTTGTCATGTGCAATTCCGTACGAATAGGAACTCGTCCAACAATGCATATCCTCAAAATAAGCAATGATCTCAGGTGAATCCATTCCTATGCCGAATAGGAACTGAAGAAAATGTTTTGGATTGCTTTTTAGGGTTTCGAGGATAACTTGAGCATCATCGAAATACTTGAATGCATCGCTGGTATTCCGATAAGGATAGTACCAAGTATATATGGCCCACAAACCGAAACCAGCCAACAGTTTCACAAGAAATAACCCTTGCATTCCTTTCGGATCAATTCCCGAAACATGGAAAAAAGAGCTCTTTCTAATTATCCAAAGAAAGGCAAGTGCGTATAGAGCGGTACAGCCGGCGTGGACTACCAGACTCATACGAGCTGTTCAGCGGATTCATCTTTGTACCATAGGAAGAACATGTAAACCATAGCGGACAAGACCAATATAGATCCAATCAACCCGATCGTACTTCCCGTTTTCCACGCTTGTGGCTCGAACTTGAAGGTAATATCATGCTCTCCAGCAGGGACTTTTAATCCTCGCAATAGATAATTGACTCTCACATGATCAACAAGTTGATCATCGATATAAGCGTTCCAACCCTTATCGTAGAATACTTCCGAGAAAACGGCCAATTGATCACTTTTTGCTTGAGATTGATAGGTAAGTTCGTTTGGCTTGTAGGTGAGCATTTCGATGTAAGCCGAGCTATCCTTTTGAATAGACAGGTTCAGTTTTTCTCGGAATCGTTCATCTACAGTTGCCGATTTTGCCGTGTTAATTTGTCCAATCTTAAGAATTTCCTCATCGGCATTTCCAACCCATTTGATGGAATCCACAAACCATGCATTTCCGTTGGAGTAGGGATTGAATAGGGCTTGATTTGCATGATCAACAATCATGTACCTCGTATTGAACATATTCAGAATCGGAAGTCTTGAGAAAGCTCCTTGTGGACCGACGGTATTGGCCAAAGAAACAAATTCCTGAATTTCGTCCATAATATGGAAATCGAGCATTTCCTGGTAGCGCTTCATCTTGGCACCGTGGTAACCTCCTAGACTCTTATGGAAGAATGAAGTACGCCCATCCTGAGTAGGATTGGAGAATCCTCCTTCCGGTGTTACGAGCTGATATACGCGGTAGTTGGACTGTAAATTTAAAGCCCCAAATACATCTGCGTCAAGAATGGCCTGAGAATTGGAAGGTTTCTTTCCAACAAACTCTTTGGATTTCTTCTTTCTAATAACCGCGGCGACTTCATCAAAGCCCTCAATTTTCGTCATTTCGCGATCCAGAATAGACAAATCTGCGGCAGTGGGCGAAAACGGATAGCGCTTTTCCCATTTATTCTCAAAATGAGCCATGACCTTACCTCTGGCGTCTTTATTCAAATACCGAAGATCCACGCTAACGAGATCAAACAATAGAATAATACCGAGAACAGGAACGACAACTTTGAGGTCTATTTTACGAAGAATGAGCAGTACAAACATTCCTGCAACTAACAGCAGAATCATCACTGATCTTTTCATGTCCTTTTTGAAAACGACTACCCGCATCTTTTCAGTCTCCTCTATGAGGTCATCAACTATGCTAAAGTCTGTGATTCCGGCTTGCTGGAGGACAGAAGTATAGTGGTTTGCATCTGCAGGATTATTGAAATCAAAGAAAGTGGCAGGCTTGACAGTCCAGAGGATAAACAACACCACTACAAAGCCAGTGGCACCAAGTGCCATTTTCTTGAGTTTCGGCGTCAACTCGTGATCATTGATTAATCTGTCAATCGCCAACATTCCCATTAGCGGAAAGATTATCTGGACAGTAACCAAGATCATTTTCGTATCCCTAAACTTTGTGTAGAGAGGAATATTGTCCATGAAGAACTGCTGCAAACCAGTGAGTTCTCTCCAGCTGAGGATTATAGCAACGATTGTCATAGCGAGAAACGCCCACCTCAAAGTGCCTTTACTTAGCACCATGCCAAGCAAGAAAAGAAGCAACATAGCGGCACCAAAGTAAAATGCACCCCCCGTAAAATCTTGTGAACCCCAATACTTGAGACCGTATTCTAAAATCTGTCTGTATTCACGTGGCGCGTTTTTAGTGAGTTCTCGATCTTTTCCGAAGATTCCACTTTGCCCACCTTTCAAGTTGGGAACGAACATTGAAAGGACTTCTTCTTTGCCTAAACTATATTCCAACATATATTCAGGGTCCAAGCCTTTCGTACCTTGAAGTTCCTTTTCAGAACCATCTGCATTAATAGTAAGCTCGGTGACACCTCTGGTCGACTCCTCGCTGTACTCCTTGGTAAGCATGACATTCGACATTGTTGGAAGAATAGCAATCAGACCAGCCGCGAGCAAGACTCCTACTCGCTTCAACATATCAGGCACCTGCTTGTTCATGACCATCTCAACTACCTGAGAAATACCCACGAAGAACAAAAGAATCAGCAGATAGTATGTCATCTGGGGATGATTTGCAGTGAGCTGCAAGGAGAAGAAAAAAGCGGTCAATATCGCTCCAGTCAGCAATCTACCCCTAAAAGCCAGAATCACAGCCCCTAGTGTTGGCGCCATATATGCAATTGCATGAACTTTCGAATTGTGTCCTGCACCAAGATAAAGTATGTTGATCGTGGCAAATCCAAAAGCTAGTCCACCTACAATCGACAACCATGGATTGATCCTCATGCAGAGTCCCAGGATATAAAATCCAATCATGCATAAAAACAAAATTCCAATTGGGCCCGGCAAGAAAAGCTTCATCGCCTTATCGGCATAGGACATCAAATTTGACGAGTGCACTACAGACACCTGATAAGCAGGCATACCGCCAAACGCACCATTCGTCCAAAGCGGTTCTTCACCTTCAATTCCTCTAAAATCTCGAATCTCCTTAGACATTCCCAGATACTGAGAGATGTCTCCTTGACGCAGTTCATTGTCACCAAGGACAGGACTAAAATACCAAGCAGAAAGGGAAGCAAATATTATCACCGCGACGAAATGCGGTATAGACTTTATTAAAAGAGATTTCATCATAATTCCTTGAATTGCGCAGCAAGATAATCAATACCGAAAGCGAATCGAAATTGAATTTTTGATGATCAGTCCTTAACTTCTTCGAAGTCCACGTACTCGCCATCTGGATCTCCATCAGCCTGTCCTCCTTTGGTATTTGGCTTTTCAATTGTCACGTCGCCTGTGTGCTGCTTACTGGCATTTTTTTTGCCTGCACCTCCTTGCTGAAACTGAGATTGACGGCGATGCATCTCTTCCATTCCTTTGCGAACGATTATAGGCTTTAGAAGACGAACAAGCAGGCGAAAACCGTAGTACACCAGCACGATTATCAATATTGTTCGCATTAAACTTGTCACTTCAAATTGTTGCATAACTGCCTTTCTATTCTGGACAAAGGTAATCTTCTCCTTTACTTACTTAAATACAAGTTTCTTTCAGAATATATCTTTCTGAAATATGGGTCCTTCAAGTCCTTTATGAATCGAATAGCTTCACCCGTAGATTTCATCTCTGGACCTAATTCCTTGTTCACATTTGGAAATTTCTCATACGAGAAAACAGGAATTTTAATGGCATATCCTTCTTTGTGAGGTTTGAAGTTAAAATCTTTGACTTTAGCTTCTCCCAACATCACCTTAGTTGCATAGTTGACATATGGTTCCCTGTATGCCTTAGCGATAAAAGGAACGGTACGAGAAGCCCTTGGATTGGCTTCGATCACGTATACGGTGTCATCCTTGATGGCAAACTGAATATTGATAAGTCCGACCGTCTCAAGAGCCAGAGCAATAGTTTTCACTTGCTCTTCAATCTGGGCCATTATTAAGTCACCTAGGTTATACGGTGGCAGAATACCAAATGAATCTCCCGAGTGAATTCCGGCTGGCTCGATATGTTGCATGATACCTAGAATGTAAACGTCCTCTCCGTCACAAATCGCATCTGCCTCAGCTTCGATGGCGCCATCGAGGAAATGATCTAGAAGTATCTTATTTCCAGGCAAGTCGCGCAATATGTTGACTACATGCTTTTCAAGATCTTCTCGATTGATAACAATCTTCATTTTCTGTCCGCCCAAAACATACGATGGACGCACCAACAATGGAAAACCAAGATCATCAGAAATGACTAACGCCTGCTCAGCATTTTCAACTACACCAAACTTTGGAAAGGGTATGTTATTCTTCTCAAGCAAAGTCGAAAAGCTACCACGATCCTCCGCAAGATCCAAAGCACGGTAGCTAGTACCGAGTATTTTAATTCCGTAGCGTTCTAATTTTTCAGCCAATTTCAGGGCCGTCTGACCGCCGAGCTGCACAATTACTCCTACAGGATTCTCATGGCGAATAATGTCGAATATATGCTCCCAGAATACTGGTTCGAAATATAGTTTGTCAGCTGTGTCAAAATCTGTCGAGACTGTTTCTGGATTGCAGTTGATCATAATGGTTTCGTAGCCACATTCTTTTGCGGCTAGAACTCCGTGCACACAACAATAATCAAACTCAATACCTTGTCCAATTCGATTTGGACCTGACCCTAGAACGACAATCTTCTTCTTATCTGTTCTGATAGACTCATTTTCTTCGTCGAAGGTCGAGTAGTAATATGGAGTCTTGGCTTCAAATTCGGCTGCGCAGGTATCGACTAACTTGTAGACTCTGCGAATATCCAATTCATCACGACGGTTATAAACCTCGCTTTCAAGGCATCGAAGTAAATGCGCTATTTGTCTATCGGCATATCCCTTTTGCTTGGCTTCGAACAAAAGATCACGAGATATGTTCCCGATGCTGAATTTTGAAATCTCACCTTCAAGAAGAATTAGCTCTTCAATTTGCTTCAAGAACCAGAAGTCAATTTTAGTTTTCTCCTGAATTGTTCTGAAAGGAATACCCAACTTAATGGCGTCATAGATATGAAACAGTCTGTTCCAGCTTGGTCGTTCAAGAGAGTTTAATATCTCATCTTGATCTCGAAGCTCTTTGCCATCTGCACCAAGTCCATTTCGACCAATCTCCAGTGATTGACATGCTTTTTGCAATGCTTCCTGAAAAGATCTACCAATCCCCATGACCTCACCTACCGACTTCATTTGGAGACCAAGCTGACGATCTGCACCATGGAATTTATCGAAATTCCAACGAGGTATTTTCACAATGACATAGTCCAAAGTCGGCTCGAAAAACGCTGAAGTGTTCTTTGTGATTTGGTTATCTAGTTCATCCAAGTGATAACCGATCGCCAACTTCGAGGCAATTTTCGCAATCGGATATCCGGTTGCTTTAGAGGCCAAGGCAGATGATCTAGAAACACGTGGGTTAATTTCTATGGCAACAATTTTTTCTTCATCGTCGGGGCTCACGGCAAATTGCACGTTACATCCGCCGGCGAAATCTCCAATTGAGCGCATCATTCTGATAGCCATATCGCGCATTCTCTGATAAGTGGTATCAGACAATGTCATGGCTGGTGCAACCGTAATTGAATCTCCTGTATGAATTCCCATTGGATCAAAGTTCTCAATTGAACAAATGATCACTACGTTGTCGTTTTTATCACGCAATAGCTCAAGCTCGAACTCCTTCCATCCAAGAAGGGCCTTATCTATCATCACCTCGTGAATTGGTGATAGATGCAAACCACGTGTGAGACTCACCTCAAACTCTTCAGCGGTGTGCACAAAAGCTGCTCCCGCGCCACCCAAGGTGTATGAGGAACGGATACATAGTGGAAACCCGAAGTCTTGAGCAACCTCTTTCCCTTCAAGGAATGACTTGGCAGTTGCTTGTCTGGCCATGGGAATATCAATACTCTCCATTAAAAGCCTAAACTGCTCCCTGTTTTCAGTAATATCAATTGCCTTGATATCTACACCGATAATCTTAACACCGTATTCTTCCCACAAACCCATTTCATCACATTTGATGCATAGGTTCAGAGCAGTTTGCCCACCCATGGTAGGTAAAACAGCATCAATATTGTGTTTCTTGAGAATATCTTCGATTGACTCCGTTTCGAGAGGCAATAGATAAATATTGTCGGCCATAACCGGATCGGTCATGATGGTTGCAGGGTTGGAATTGATGAGAGTTACCTCGATCCCTTCTTCACGCAATGAGCGTGCAGCTTGGGATCCAGCGTAATCAAACTCACATGCTTGGCCTATTACAATAGGACCACTTCCAATAATTAGAACTGAACGGATGGACGTGTCTCTCGGCATTTTTTTTTTAGCCGCACAAAATTAGCAACTAAATGCTTCTTTTGGCAGTGAACGAGATAGGTGAAATTCGGGGGCAAAAATAGGGTGGACAAACCAATCAGGAAAATGTTATTTTCAACATTTACGAAAAGCTATGCACAGTGGGCTCTACAACAGAGCAAACTGGGGTCAATCGAGTCATTTATCCTCCTTTTGACCCTACACATGACCAAATTTAGTCAAGAATATGAACGAAATTTGCCGAAGGCGTGAATAAATCCAACTTTATATTCAACAATTACACTCATGAATACCTCACAATTGGGGAAAATTCAAATCATTCTCAAAAGGCCATAATTGCCTTTCATGGGTTTGGACGTAAAGCGGAAGATTTTAGAATTTTTGAGTCCTGCTTGTCTGAGGATCAAATAATTTATTCCTTCAATTTAATCGGTCATGGGAATAGCAAGTTCACCCATGATCAGCAGGAGCAAATTGATCCATTGGCCTATTCAGAATTCATTTTAGCATTCGCCAATTTTAAGAACTTCTCTAAATTTTCTTTGCTGGGTTATAGTCTTGGCGGGAAAATATGCATGATGCTCCTCCAGCATTTATCACAACATATTGATGGCTTTATGCTTATCGCCCCTGATGGAGTAAAAGTGAATCGCTATTATCGTTTCGCTAGCTCTACAGCTATTGGCAAATGGCTCTTTAACCTAGCGGTTGACTATCCAGCTCCAGTTCTCCGAGTGACTGATTTCCTGAAATTCATAGGGATATTCAACAACAGGTTACACAAATTCATATACATCAATATGGAAGAACGAGCCACTCGCGCGCTGGTAAGAGAGGTCTGGATTATTTATGCGCGATTCCTACCCAACATTAAACTTGTTCAAGAATTGCTCAATGAACATGTACCTCATACTGTGTTAATTTATGGACTACATGATAGTGTGATCAAATTATGGCAGGGCGAGAAGCTCAATCGCGGACTTAAAAAAAGCTCTCTTCATGTTCTAGACAC
>JBLHIB010000112.1:0-11304 GCA_047615865.1 Gammaproteobacteria bacterium | reverse complement strand
TGGATGGCGTTCAAGAAAACCTTATTGCTGAAATGGTGAATGGCGGAACTTGTGCTCCTATTACAGATTTCTCTTCATACGCAAATCGTCAGTGGTTAGTCACAGACGGATACGCTATCAACAACACGTACGCAACATGCGGTGTCTGTAACGTAGCAACGGATCTTATTATCACAACAACAGTATGTGATGCTGCTTCTGAAGTAAGATTGACAGGCCCTTGGTGGGGATGGGATCCAGCAGCTGGACCTATTGCTGCAGATAACGGTGATGGAACTTGGACTTTTACTTTGGCTCCTGCTCCTACAGAGAACATGGAATACCTGCTAGTAGTAGATGGTGTTCAAGAGAACTTGATCGCGGACATGGTTAACGGCGGCACGTGTGCTCCTCTTACAGATTTTTCTTCATACGCAAATCGTCAGTGGTTAGTCACAGATGGCTTAGCTATTAGCAATACTTACGCAACATGTGGAGAATGCGCTGTACCTGACTTGATCATGGTTACTGAAGTTTGTGATGCTGCTTCTGAGGTAAGATTGACAGGCCCTTGGTGGGGATGGGATCCAGCAGCTGGACCTATTGCTGCAGATAACGGCGATGGAACTTGGGTTTTTACTTTCTCTCCAGCTCCAACTGAAAACATGGAGTATCTATTGATAGTGGATGGCGTTCAAGAAAACCTTATTGCTGAAATGGTGAATGGCGGAACTTGTGCTCCTATTACAGATTTCTCTTCATACGCAAATCGTCAGTGGTTAGTCACAGACGGATACGCTATCAACAACACCTACGCAACATGTGGAATATGTGTTGATTGCTCAGTTGATACGGATGAGGATGGTTTGACTGACTGTGATGAGAATGATGTTTACTTCACTGATCCAAACGATGCGGATAGTGACAACGATGGTCTTACTGATGGTCTAGAAATAAATGTTTCTGGAACTGATCCAAACCTTGTAGATACAGATGGCAATGGTTGTGATGACTCAGTTGAGTTCAGCCAAATGTGCACTGTGCCTTGTCAGGGTGATTTCAATGAAGATGGTATTGTAAATACTCAAGATTTGCTATTGTTCCTTGGGAACTTTGGAAACTCTTGTTTATAGATAATTTGGTTATAACTGAAAAGCGGCTCCCTAGCAATGGGGAGCCGCTTTTTTATTGCCCAATTTCTCGTCCTGAAATCCCGTTGCCAATTGTGCTAGCCGCCAATAATTTCCAGCACAGCGCTTCGCGTCAACTTTCGTCCCGCAGCTTTGGCCTTGATATCGGCAAATGAAAACCTAAAGTCACAACCTGACTTCCAAGCGCTGCAGCCATAAGCCGATTTCCCTTTGATAAGTTTGCCCTTTCCACATTTCGGGCAAGGCGGCATGTCGGACTCTTGAGCCTTTGGCTTAGGCTCGGCATTGGCTGCTCCGACGAACAATACTTCAAAGTTCTCGGTCAATTTTACTATTCCATCAATTTTTTGATCCCCTTGCTTGAAGCCTTTCAATTTAGTGGTCTCACCATTTTTAATCAGCTTACTCAGTTGAGATTCTGATAATTTCTTGCCCATGAAAGTGAGTGGAACACGAAAATCGCAGCCGTCTTTCCAACGCCTGCAACCATAACTGGTCTTCCCTTTGGCGATGCTTCCCTCTTTGCATTTTGGGCACTGAAGGTCTTTAGAGCTCGATGCTGCCGGTTTAGCTTTAGGCGGCGCAGCTGTCGGAACTGCTGTGGCCGATAAACGAGGCTTGCCGGTTTCCTTTCTTACTTCGAAAACAAGCTCGTCCACCATGCGCTTCATGTCTGCAATGAACTTCTTCGCGCTGTATTCGCCGCTCTCTATTTCTTTGAGCTGCTTCTCCCACTGACCAGTGAGCTCGGCCGATTTTAAAAGCTGATTTTGGATCGTGTCGATTAGCTGGATCCCCATGGAGGTGGGGAGGACCAATTTTTTTCGCCTTTCGGCATATTTTCTTCGGAATAGTGTCTCAATTATATTCGCACGTGTAGATGGTCGACCAATACCATTGGCCTTCATAAGATCACGCAACTCATCATTGTCTACCTGTTTGCCTGCTGTCTCCATAGCGCGTAGCAAGGAGGCCTCAGTATAATTGTTCGGAGCTTTGGTAGTCTTCTCTGCAAATGATGGCTCATGGGCCCCGCGTTCGCCTTTTTCGAAGTCAGGCAATAAATTCTCATCATCCTCATCATTCGAGTCCTCGCCATCATCGTTTTTCTTCTCCTTAGCAAATACTTCTCTCCAGCCCTCTTCTACAATCACTTTTCCCTTGGCAACAAACTCAATCTTTTCAACTTTCGCATTCACCTGTGTCTTAGCCACTTTACAATCGGGATAGAAAGCTGCTAGAAAGCGACGAGTAATAATGTCGTAAACTTTCTGCTCTTCAGAACCAAGAGGCTTTTGCTCTCCCGTTGGAATAATCGCATGGTGATCGGTGACTTTTTTGTCGTTAAAAACTTTGGTCGATTTTCGGATCTTTTTACCCAATAGGGGCTCGGTGAGTAGCGAGTAATTAGTCAGTCCTTTTAAAATCCCAGCGACTTTTGGATACATGTCGTTCGGCAGAAAAGTGGTGTCAACCCTAGGATAGGTGACTACTTTCTTTTCATATAGACCTTGGAGCATTTTCAAGGTTGCATCGGCACTGAATCCAAATTTGTTGTTGCAGTATACCTGCAGACCGGTAAGATCAAACAGTTTTGGCGCGTACTCCTTGCCATCTTTTTTCTCAATGGCCGTAATCTCTAAGTCCTTCCCTTTTATTTGCGCCAGCGCTTCTTCACCCTTAGCCTTATCGTGGTATTTTCCAGTTGTGTTGTTGAAGGTTGTGTCTCTATACTTGGTTTGAAGTTCCCAGTATGGCTGTGGCACAAAGTTTTCAATCTCATGGTGGCGATTAACTAACATCGCCAAGGTGGGAGTCTGAACTCTCCCAATCGATAGGACTTGCTTGTATCCGCCGTACTTCAAGGTATAAAGTCGCGTGGCATTCATTCCTAGCAGCCAGTCGCCTATCGCGCGTGAACTTCCAGCATAGTATAGGTTGTCAAACTCATCGGCATTCTTAAGGTCTTTGAAACCAGTCTTTATAGCTTCAGTCGTAAGCGACGAAATCCATAAGCGCTGCACAGGGCCAGTATATCCAGCTTGCTTAATGACCCAGCGTTGAATAAGCTCTCCCTCTTGGCCAGCATCACCGCAGTTTATAACCAGATCTGCGGCGTCGAAAAGTTTCTTGATCGTGTTATATTGCTTCTTGACACCGCCGTCGTCCATTACCTTCGTTTCGAAACGCTTGGGTAACATAGGAAGCGTGTTGAGGTCCCAGCGCTTCCAGTCTTTGTTGTAGTCCTCTGGCGGGTATAAGGTGCAGAAATGTCCAAAAGTCCAGGTCACCTGATAGCCGTTGCCTTCATAGTATCCATCCTTCCTTGAGGTAGCTCCTATGACGGAGGCAATTTCTTTGGCAACACTTGGTTTCTCGGCTATACAAACTTTCATTTAGACCCTGCTTTTTCAGATGACAAATTAGTAAAGCATTTGCCTTCCGGCGCGAACATTTTTTAGAAGATATCCAACATTTTCACACCTTGTGTATTTAGCAGAATCTCGTTTCGCTTTATCCGCGTATCTTACTTTAGCTCACGCAAATATTGAACTAAGTCCAAAGAAAATTCAATAGAAACTGAGCCTGCTCTCGGAGCTGATTAAGCTAGCTCATGCAGATAAAATGTTCGAGAAGAAGAATATGGATTCCTGCAATGGATGGCAGGATCTATAGGAGTGACGCGTGAATATTTCAATAACCTCTTTGAAGAATATGTCGATTTATACCCGCCCATACTGGAGGCAGAGCAATTGTCCAATCCCAACGAATGGTGATTCTGGTCAATGGCGATGGCCAAGTCAGTGTGCTTGAAATCAGTGAGATTCGGGAAATGGGTATGCGCATGGGACTCAATGAACTTGCCGTAAATCAAGTCCTCACAGAAATACAAAAGGCCGAAAATGGAATGCTGTCCACTGATCGCCTCGTGCAGATTTTAAAAGTCTACCAAATCTAGTTACCCCAGCATAGCCCTCAAAAGAGCTATACCCAATATTTCTAGCGGTTGAAAAACTTATTTCTTAATGATCTTGAAGGTCTGCATCTGATTTTCCTTCACCAGCTGAATGACATAAATTCCTGCATTGAAATCAATGAAATCAATGTTGTTGGTGCCAGAAGTCAATGCCCCACGATCTGCAATTTGTCCGTTCATCCCAACGATAGAATACTGGACAAGGTTTTCTTCGAATGAGTCTATTTGTAGACTAGTTTCAATCACTGTGTTTACAGGAAGAGCTAGGTAGCTTTGTCCTGTTTCCTCAACAGAAGTAACAGTTTGACAGTTCTCGAAAAGGTTGGTAAGAATAGTCGCATTGCTACCAATTCCACCAACGCGCAAGTGCCATGTTCTATCTGGACAAATCACGAAAAAGTTTGGCTGGTAAGGGATATTCCATGTATCGGCGATCAGTGCTTCCGCTCCGATGATAACCGGATTGGTGATGTTGTGGTCGGCAATAAACTCCAATTCATCTGATGTGCTCACATCCCGCTCAAACGATAGTAACATAACTGAATTGTCTCCTGCAGGTCCATGTGTCTCCCAGATTTCTTCTATTCCAGGTAGCGAATTGATGCAGTTTGGACACCAAGTAGTGAAAATATCAATGATTACATATTTTCCATCATCTAGGAAACTGTAAAGATTCTGCGTATTTTCATCGATGTCTTCAAGGGTGAAGTCAGGGAATATTTCGGAATCTGGCTGTGCTTTCATTGTCCCAGTAACAGACAAAATGAAAAGTGCGGTGTAAATAAAATATTTCATTTCAATGGTTTGTTTGATGTCGCAATTACGCGCTAATTGAGAGTGATTGGCAAGTTTTAGAATACTGGATTGGCAATGAATTGGAGTCCAAGGGTTTTTTGAGGATTGGCGCTTACGCGCAAATGCACATGTTTCGTGATAGAAATGAGAGGATTCGACATCAAGCCTCGGTCGAAGTGTCATTATTTGATATGTTTATCGAACCGTAAATCAGGAGCTCAACCAAAGATTAGTCACTCGATTTTACCAGCTGCAAGACAATTGTAGAAGAGTATCCGAAAAAGAGTAGCCTAAAAATCGCGGTAATTTGGAAACAGATCACTTTTGAACCCAGCCATGAAAAAGACGTCCTTCGTTTTGTGGAACTCATTTGATTCATAACGCACGGTTGCAGAAGCACTCATCCAGACATTCATCTTGGGCCACAACAAATAGCTAAAGAGAAGCTCGTTGTAATTGAGCGTGCTCTTCAATCCCTGAGCCCACTCGTTGTAGAATGTGAAATATGCTCCTTTATACGACCTGAAAATATTACCTCCGAGGTTCAGTCCATCCCTATCTCGTCCATATACAGCCCACACAAAGTTGTTGTCCAAAGTCCACCTCTCTTTTTCATAATGAGCCTTGAAAATCCATTCGACGAAGTTAGTACCCAAGGGGTGAGCTGCGCCTTGATTCAAATGCCCATAAGCTTGACTGACACTTCCGTGGGTATAAGTGAATGGACGAACGGCGTTGAATTCAGTCTGTAAATTCAATCCTTTCAACCCAGCATCGAAAATGCTAAAGCCCAATTGGTAGCCAAATTTATTTCCCCACCAACCACGTTTTGATCTGAATTCTTTGAGCAGGAACTCGTCGATTAGCATTTGAAAATATATCTTACTCTTCTTGGTCGGCTTGTATTTGGCGCTAAAAGCCAATAGAACATTGTCTGCCGAGCCTTGTTGGAATTCCACAGGTCGGAAGAATATGATCGGGTTCATATAATTGAGATCTACTCCCCGGTTACTGAGTGTATCTTTGGCTTGCCAAATGACCATTTCGTAAATGCTCACATTCAATTTCTTTGTCGCATTCCAGGATAGAGCATGCAACGCCACATATTTGTTTCGGGCTTCAGAAGGATGATTGGTCGCACTAAAATCCTGCATGCGCGTCCACAAATTCACGTAGCGAATCTTCCAGATTGTTGTGTTCAATTTCGCATATGGAACTGGCGCCGAGTTGTGACTCATAATGAGAGAACGGTAACCGTCGCCCCAAAAATGTTTCCCTCTACCGATTTCTGCGGCAAATGTCTTGTTGATATTCCAAGCCAGTTTTCCAGCGTAATTATGAGCTTGCCAGTTGGCTCCATCTCTCCAAGCGTAACCTACTCCAGGAAGAATAGCTAGCGAGTCAGCCAGGCGATTGAGATAGCCTGGCAGTCTTTCATAGGTATAGATGTATTGTGCCTCGACAAAAAGTTTGTCCTTCCAATTGAGCCCTATTCCGGCGCCAGGCTGAAGCAAGCCTATCCCTTGGATTTGGTCCGCTATTTGCACTCCACCCATGGCAGCGGCGAAGGCTTTTATTTCAACTTTCGAAGTGGAATAGTCAGTTGCACTGTCGCCTGTAATGAGATAAGCGGGGTCTTTTCCAGGCAGGTAGGGACGTAGATTGGTATGAATGCTGTCACCCATAACTTGGGCGGCACTTTCCAGTTTGTCAAGCGAACCGTATCTCCATATTTGCGCTTGCGCTGAAGAACAAAAAGCCAACAATGAAACTAAGAGGAAAAGTACTGATGTCCCACGCATTAGCTCTTCACTTTAGGCTTGATGATGAAGATGATCTTCGCCATAGCAACGGCCACACCGCCTACAATTAAGAAGGAAATGTTAGGCGAGTCTTTTGGCATGATTAGAGTAATTCCTATGATGAAAAGCGAATATCCGTACAAGGTGAAAGCTACTTGCTTGTGGTTCATTCCCAAGGCCAGTAGTCTGTGATGTATGTGGTTCTTATCGGCGCTAAAAGGTGATCTTCCGCGGACTGCACGGTAGGTAAAAACACGCAAAGTGTCGACCAATGGGTAACAGATTAAGGCCATAGCTATGACTGGTTTAGACACACCAGCTATGACTTCAGGCAATTGAGCTTTTGGAAATTCAATGAGTTTCACCGCTAGGACAAAAAGCACTACCCCAATAATCAAGGATCCGGAGTCGCCCATGAATATCTTGGCCGGATTAAAATTAAAAAAGAGGAAGCCAAACAAGGCGCCTCCTAAACTCACGGCCAAAAGTGCAAGTGGAAGATCGCCAGTCGCAAAGAACCAAGCCGCAAATCCCATGCACGAAATCAATCCCACGCCAGAGGCTAGTCCGTCGACCCCGTCAATCAAGTTAAATGCGTTGACGATGACGATGTAGGTGAAAATCGAAAGAATATAACTCGCCCAAATCGGGATGGCATCAAATTCCATGAGCCCCCAAAACTGAGTGATCCTTATATCAGCCATCATCACAAGAATAAACCCTACAAGAAAATGAACGAGCAGCTTTTTGGATGGGCTCACACCTATGATGTCATCTTTAAGTCCGGTGAAGAAAAGAATGAACATGCTGGCAACGAGGTATTTGAATTCACCAAGTGCCTCAAGTACATTGTAATTGTTGCCAAATTGAGCCTCCTGAGAAGATGGAAACCAAAGAGAATAGGCCACAATAGTTCCAGCGAAAATCATGATCCCTCCGATGGTGGGAACACTTCTGCGGTGCAACTTTCGCGCTTCACCAGGTTCGTCCACCAGATGCTTCATCTTCGCCACTTTGATCAACGAGGGAGTTGCCAAAAGAACGATGAAAAAAGACGATATGAAACCGAAAACAAGTTCCTTCACGATATAAATATTTTGGTCAAATTTATCAAAAATCGTAGTACTTATTAAACAACGAAGTACGAAGGGTAAAGTAAAACCAGTCTGTTCGTTGATCAATTCCCGCTATTTGCCAATAGCGATGTATAAATCCCAAAGCCACATTTAAACTGGTTTTAGGGTTTACGTATATGCCCACTTGGGCGTCAATAACATTGGTTTGACTCACTCCTATAAGTCCTACACGATCAACATATACTGCAGGCTCACCAAGCTGACTTTCATCATGGCGAAGCATGTGTGCTTTGATCTGTGTGTAAAAGCTCTTGTAACGGTAGTTCAGAATCCCCACAACTTCTTCAAACTCGCTCCCTGATGGGTGGGCGAGTGATTGGTTCATGTGAGTATAACTCTGAAATCCTTGGGTCGCGGCGTATGTCTCAGCAGTTGCTCGATTGTATTCGACCTGAAGATGAAGATTTTTGGCCAAAACATTGTACTGTCGAGCACCAATTTGGTAGGCCAATTTATTCGAGAAGTCATCCGTTAAGATTTGTCCATAAAACACCGTCCCTTTCAAAGGGTTCAATCGAATATTTAAGCCAATCACGGAATTGTTGGCATTGTCAAGTCCAAATAGACCTGAGTTTACACCGATGAGAGGGATGAACATTTCTCCCTGTAAAGGAAGGGTCCCTGTCGTATCCCAGCGCTGCCAAATCATTCCTTCGAACAATCCGAGCTCTACCATAGGGTGCGGACTGTAACTCAAATAGTAAAAACTGGCACTTTTTCTTTTGAATAGTGACTCGGGAACCTCACCCAATGGGAGACGCTCGAGTGTCTGCAATCCGGCATAGATCCAAGTGTATTGCAGTTTGTCATCTAAGGCTGTATACTGCGCTTTGAGGAAGGGGTAATTCGAAGTATTGTCAGAGAGTAACATGGATCTATAACCATGTCCAATAAAATTCTTGCCGTGACCTATTTGGAGATTCAATTGGTCAATAGGAGTGACGCTCACCCAGCCATACGAGCTGCTGTAATCGAAAGCTCCATTCTTGAATGGCTTGATACGTCCTTGGCCAGGTACAACACCTCGCGCATTGACGTATTCAGTCATGTAGGCCGGAAACCTAGTTTGATTCTCGTAAACCGAACTTTCAAAGGAAACTCTTTTTCCAATGTCGCCAGCCATGCGAGCACCTCTTGTATTGTTGAAGATGAGGGCTGTGTCTTGCAATTCCGTCACATCCGAATAGTCGTGGCCTAGGCCAACATCGAGCAGAGGGTCAATAGTCAGATAGAACCCGGGTACATCCACAATGAACAGATTGTCCCTAAACAGTTTGACGCTCGCCTTGTAATAATACTTGGAGGTGTCTTCTGCGTAGCCAAAAGTTTCTGTAAGATCGATTCTACTCTCCAGAAAGGGCCGCATTCCTTGCTGACTAATCGTGTCGGGGCGAGAGCGTTGCATGTCAATCTCAATTTGCCTGAAACGATTCAATGGAATTGTTTTCTGCTGCGCAAATGTGCCAACTGGTATGCTCAGCAGGAGGATTAAAATTGAGGTGTATGCGACGCGAATATTCAAGCTTTTACTGGAATTTTATATGATTCGTAAACACTCGCTATGCCTTCTCGAAGTTCAATTTTATGACGCCATCCCATGTCATGCATGCGGCTTACGTCCATTAATTTTCGAGGAGTTCCATCAGGCTTGCTGGTATCCCAAACAAGTTTGCCTTCGAAGCCAACTATGTCGGCGATGGTTTCAGCAAGTTCTTTGATCGTCACATCGGTTCCAGTTCCGAGATTGACGAATAATTTTTCATTGTAATTTTCCATGAGGAAGACGCAGCCTTCCGCCAAGTCATTGACATGAAGGAATTCCCTCATTGGCGATCCTGTTCCCCAGCAAATAACCTCTGCATCGCCATTTTCCTTGGCTGTGTGAAATTTACTGATGAGCGCAGGAAGAACATGAGAATTCTGCAGGTCGTAATTGTCATTCGGACCATACAAGTTAGTAGGCATGGCCGAAATAAAGTTGCAACCGTACTGATCTCGATAAGCCTCACATAGTTTGATTCCAGCAATTTTAGCAATTGCATAAGGTTCATTTGTTGGCTCAAGATCACCTGTAAGCAGACTCTCTTCTTTCAAAGGCTGAGTTGCCATCTTCGGGTAAATACATGATGAACCAAGAAACAAGAGTTTGGTTACCTTGTTCACATAACTTGCGTGAATGATATTCGATTCAATCATCAAGTTGTTGTAAAGAAATTCAGCGCGATAGACATTGTTGGCTTGAATACCTCCTACTTTGGCGGCTGCCAAGAAGACGTAATCGGGCTTCTCGGTTTCAAAAAAGCTGTTCACAGCGCTTTGATCCATAAGGTTCAATTCGGCTGAAGTTCGCAGCACGAAGTTGTTAAAACCTTTCTCCTTTAGGTTGCGAACAATCGCTGATCCAACCATTCCACGATGACCGGCAACAAATATTTTATCCTCTGGGCGCATGATGCAAAGATAGTAATGCACCTTGTTGGAGGATAGGAAATGAAAGAAATCTTAGGATCAGGGCGTTTTGGACCGAAATAAACTGGGTTTTTGATTTTGAATCCAGTGAGCTCAACGGACATCTAGAGCATCACGCATGCCGTTACCAACAAGCATAAATGAGAGTACCAAAAGCATAATCATTACGCCCGGAAGAATGGCCAAATAAGCAAGGTCAGTTGTAATAAATGAGTAATGTTCCTTGATCATATTTCCCCAAGAAGGAACTGGGATTTGCGCTCCAATTCCCAAGAAGCTTAAGCCTGCTTCAATGAGAATCGCTGTTGCAAAATTGGCCGCACTTATGACGATTACTGGATTGATCACATTGGGCAAAATGTGCTTGCGAATGATACGTGCATTGGAAAACCCCAAGGCCCGCGCAGCTTCGATGTATTGCAATTCACGCACTCCCAAAACTTGCCCACGTACCACACGTGCCACTTCGACCCACATCGTAAGACCCACAGCGATGAAGACCTTATCGAAGCCTTTGCCGAAGGCGAAAACAATTGCCAAAACCAACAAAAGAGTAGGTATAGACCATATGACGTTGATGAGCCACATGATGAGGTTGTCGACTCTTCCGCCGTAATAGCCCGCAAGCGCGCCCAAAGTAATTCCGATGAGTAAGGAGACTAGCACTGCGATAAATCCTACACTCAGACTGATAACACTTCCTGCCATGAGTCGGCTTAAAAGGTCACGACCGTAGCGATCGGTGCCGAGGAGATAAGTTTTCGATACCAGAGAATTGGATTGAACAAAAGCCATTTTTTCGGCTGAGCTCATGTCGTCTTTGCCCGGAATAATTTCCTCATAAGACAACCTTTCGGGTGGCCGATCAAAAAGATCCGAGTCGCCTTGAAATACCCAGTATTCGATTCCTTCTTCGGTCAGGTTGTACTTGCCTACAGGAATCCACATGTAGTCGTTGTTCCACCCATAGGAGGTCCATTTTTCCAAAATACTTG
>JBLHIB010000111.1:0-11388 GCA_047615865.1 Gammaproteobacteria bacterium | reverse complement strand
GGATCGAACCCGCATGGCCGCAATGGCCACAGGATTTTAAGTCCTGCGTGTCTACCAGTTCCACCATCCGGGCTTGGATAATGTGTTGCCTTCTTCTGGCTAGCAACAAGTGCAAATGATGATCAATACTCCCAACAATCAAATTCAATCGTTGCGCATACTGGTCTGCACCAAAAAGGACCTTAAGAACAAAAAAACCGACCCGATATGTATCGACTCGGTTTCTTGTGGATCTTGCGATTCCTTGGAGCGAGAAACGGGATTCGAACCCGCGACCCCGACCTTGGCAAGGTCGTGCTCTACCACTGAGCTATTCTCGCATATACATTCCCTCACGGATCGTGTTCCGCAATTGGGAGTGCGAATTTAAAAAAAATTTAAATCCGCCAATGGAAAAATCGCATCTTTTATTCTTTCAAGAGCAATTCGACCCCTAAAACGATCTGTTCTGTCGCTCCGCTTTTTCCCAAACAATACTCTTTCGCCAGCTTCGATCGTTTATTTCTACTTGCCAAATCAAGCAGGTTTTTCATTGCTCCATCGAACTCATTTTGGTCGTTTATGACCAATGCTCCGCCGATCTCAGCCAGCTCAACTGCCTCTTGAAATTTCTTATATTTTGGCCCAATGATCACGGAAACTCCAAATGCCGCCGCCTCCAATATGTTGTGAATTCCTGCACCAAACCCCCCTCCGATGATCGCGAAGTCCGCGTGGCCGTAGAGACGAGAGAGTAATCCGATATTATCAATCAACAACACACGCGCGTCCGTTATAGATCCAGCCGTGGCTTTTGAATACCGCAATATCTCCGTGGACCAAAGCTGTTCGATCTCTTCGATATGAGCTTCCCCAATTTCGTGTGGCGCTATTATAATCTTGCATTGGTCATTTGCGCTCGTCGCGTCATATGCCGCCAAAAGCTTTTCGTCCGGTTGCCAACTGCTTCCCAAAATCACCAAAGTTTTATCGCCTTTAAATTCTTTGATCAAGGGCACAGATTTACTTCGCTCGGCAATTTGGCATACGCGGTCGAAACGTGTGTCTCCAGCCACCTCAACGCTATCGATACCTATGGTTTTCAGCAGTTTAGCGCTCTCTTCGTTCTGAACGTAAATTTTAGCGGCCGACTGCAACGCTTTTCTAAAAATTCCGCCATACCACTTAAAATGTCGTTGTTCTTCTCTAAAAATGGCAGAAATCATGATCAGCGGAATCGATCGTTGATTAAGAGCACTAAATAGCGTAGGCCAAATTTCATATTTAACGACTACAACTATATTTGGCCGCAAGGCTTCAAGAAAGTCATCCACTTTTCCGGGCAAATCCAAAGGAAGATAGCCGACCCAAGCAGCCTTGTCGTAATCTTTGCGGATTTCATATCCAGACGGCGAGAAAAAAGTGAGGTAAATGTCATAATCGGGATGACTTTGGGCAAAAGCCTCCAATACCGATCGACCTTGTTCAAATTCTCCAAGAGAAGCGCAGTGCATCCAGAATACTTTTTGGCTTTTACTCCGCGTTTCACGCAAATGACTAAGCGTACCTCGACGGCCTTCAACGAAAGCCTTGGCCTTTGGACTTTTGAGCGCAGCAAGTCTGGCCGCCAGACCAAATAGTGCAATCGCCAAGTAATAAAGAAGCTTCATTTAGTAGAGGTAATAGGTCTCTGGCATGCGCTTGTACACATGCAAGATCCATCCTGCTCGAAAACCAAGCAAACCGTCGAATCGAGGGGCGTTGTCCACTTCTTGCGTGTCGAAATATATGTCACGCCGTCCGCGGGTAAAAGCCTCAGTGGCCTCGATTCCTACATAAAAATTGAGCAATCTAGAATTGCCCGAATGCAGGTACCCCACAAACTGAGTGAGTGCCAATCCATTGGTCAAACGATCATATCCTAGTAGATATTCATCTTCAAGTTGGGAGATGGGATTCAGTTGATGTTCGAGTCGGATTTTGTGTTGCATAAAACCAATCCCTCCTCGAATAACCAGTCCACTATTGGGATTAGGACCGATAATATTGAACAATTTTCCACCACCAACGGTGACAGTCCACCCGCGTTCTTCGATATGAACTTCGGCCAAAGAACCGTTGTCATCGATGATTTCGCCGCCTCTTGTAATGAGGTTTTGCATCAATCCTGGCTCACTTACATTTCGTCCGAAAACAAAGCCTCCTTCTGCACCTACAAACCAGTTATTCTTGGTTTTGTAGTAAATAGAAACACCAAGGTTATGGTTGGCACCATATCGAACATCCATATCACCAAATGGAAACTGGTAGGCGTAACCGGCTCCAATTTGGGTAGAAGTAAGAACGCTGTCTTTTACATTGCGCTGCGCCATCAAAGCGAACGTAGAAAACAGACAAGCAAGTGAAATAATTATTCCTTTCATGAGGTTGCAAAGATAAGGCAAAACGCAAGGTTGGAAAACGGCGGGAATTGAATTGACCTTAAAAATTCTGCAATCCTCACATTTCATAGGCTGCCGCTGACGAATCGCGACAACGAAGCCTTGGTCGAAAACTCAAAAGTCCCCTCAAATATTGTGTACATTCGAAGGTGCCCTGAATCCTTCGATACCTTGAAATATATAAGTATCTTCGCGCCTATTTTATGACCATGGTTGAGGTAAAAAAAGCTATACAAATGGTAGATCTCGCCACCCAGTATGCATCTATCAAGGAAGAAATTGATAAAGCGATACTAGGTGTTGTAGAATCGTCGGCCTATATCAACGGGCCTGAGGTGCATGCTTTTCGCGAAGAACTTGAGGCTTACCTCGACGTTAAACATGTTATTCCATGTGCCAATGGAACTGATGCTCTTCAGATTGCGATGATGGCGCTGGGGCTTAAGCCAGGTGACGAGGTCATTGCTCCTTCATTTACATTTGTGGCAACAGCCGAAGTGATTGCTCTTTTGGGTCTCACACCTGTTGTGGTCGATGTTGATCCGCACACTTTCAATGTTGATCCTGCTTGTTTCGAAGCGGCTATCACCGGCAAGACAAAGGCGATTGTTCCAGTTCATCTTTTCGGTCAATCGGCCGACTTGGATCCGATAATGGAAATAGCCAAGAAGCATAACTTATTCGTTATTGAAGATACTGCGCAAGCAATAGGTGCAGATTACTCGGGCAAGGTAGGCTCTCAGAAAGCGGGAACATTCGGTGCATTTGGAACTACGTCATTTTTCCCTTCGAAAAATCTGGGATGTTACGGAGACGGTGGAGCCTTATTTACAAACGACGACGAGCTAGCTGCTAAGGCGCGGCAAATTGCCAACCACGGAATGAAGGTTCGCTATTACCATGATATGATTGGGGTGAACTCAAGATTGGACAGTATTCAAGCTGCTGTATTGCGCATTAAACTGCGCAAACTGGATGAATACAATGTGGCCAGAAACAAGGTAGCTGCATATTATGACGACGCCTTTGCAGGTATAGAACAATTGGAGACTCCAAGCCGACAAAGCGGTTCAACGCATGTATTTCACCAATACACTTTAAAGACCAAGGGAATTGATCGCGATGGTTTGCGTGCTTATCTTGGCGAACAAGCTATACCAGCAATGATTTATTATCCTGTGCCTTTGCATTTGCAGAAGGCGTATCAGGATCCAAGATATAAGAAAGGCGATTTTCCGCATACGGAAGATCTATCGGCACGTGTCATTTCGTTGCCAATTCACACAGAGATGACTAGAGAGCAATTGGAGACAATTACCAATGCCGTTAAAACATTCATTCAAAATCACGCTTAGCACATGAATATTGCAGTAATAGGAACAGGATATGTTGGTTTGGTTACAGGAACCTGCTTTGCAGAAACGGGTAACACAGTTGTTTGTGTAGACATCGACAAAGAGAAAGTTACTAAAATGCGCAATGGCGAAGTTCCAATTTATGAGCCACACCTTGATGTTCTTTTCCAGAGAAACATCAAACAAAATCGCATCTCTTTTACTACTGAAATTGAAGAGGTAGTTGAGGATGCTGAGATAATATTTTTGGCTCTTCCTACACCTCCGGGTGAAGATGGATCGGCCGATCTTTCCTATGTTCTGAATGTTGCGGAACACTTGGGGAGATTGATTACAGACTACAAGATTATAGTCGACAAGAGCACAGTGCCTGTTGGAACAGCGGATAAAGTGCATGCGGCGGTAGCGAAAAATGCAATATGTGATTTTGATATCGTCTCAAATCCAGAATTCTTGCGTGAAGGATTCGCTGTAGACGATTTCATGAAGCCAGACCGTGTGGTTGTGGGAACTTCAAGCGCTAGAGCGCGCAAGGCAATGGAAGAGCTATACAGACCTTTCATTCGTCAGGGAAATCCGATCGTATTTATGGATGAGAAGTCGGCAGAGCTTACGAAGTATGCTGCCAATTCATTCCTAGCGACTAAGATAACTTTCATGAATGAGATTGCCAATTTCTGCGAGAAAGTAGGAGCCGATGTGGACAAGGTTCGCATGGGTATGGGAACTGATTCAAGGATTGGTAAGCGTTTCTTGTTTCCTGGTATCGGTTACGGAGGAAGCTGCTTTCCAAAAGATGTTCAGGCGCTGTACAAATCAGGGAAGTCTGAAAACTTCACCTTTGAGATTCTCGAAGCAGTGATGGAAGTGAACGACCGACAAAAGACAGTTCTCTTCAACCCGATCAATGAATACTTTGGCGGGAATTTGAACGGAGTTCGTATCGCCTTGTGGGGATTGGCTTTTAAGCCAGACACAGATGACATTAGAGAAGCTCCAGCATTGTATATGATCGAGAAGCTCACCAGCGCAGGCGCAACAGTTCATGCTTTTGACCCTGAGGCTTCAGACAACGTCCATAACTTACTCGGTCACCGCATTGATTATGCCGACAATCAATACAAGGCTTTAGAAAATGCGGATGCTTTGGTTATTTGCACGGAATGGGCTGCGTTTAGAAACCCAGACTTCAACAAGATCTCTGAAACATTGAACAACAAAGTAATTTTTGACGGTCGTAACTTGTACGACAACGATAAAATGAAAGAACTAGGTTATTTCTACAAGAGTATTGGTAGAGAGACCATCATAGCCAACAACCCATCGTAATATGAAACGAGTACTAATAACTGGAGCTGCAGGTTTCCTCGGTTCGCATTTGTGCGATCGCTTCATCAAGGAAGGGTACTTCGTGATGGGAATGGACAACTTGATAACAGGTGATCTACGAAACATTGAACACCTATTCAAAAATGAGAACTTCGAGTTCTATAACCACGACGTGAGCAAGTTTGTGCACGTTTCTGGAAAACTCGACTACATACTTCACTTTGCTTCGCCAGCATCACCGATTGATTACTTGAAGATTCCAATTCAGACCTTGAAAGTTGGGTCTTTAGGAACTCACAATTTGCTGGGACTTGCAAAAGAGAAAAACGCACGTATCATTGTAGCTTCTACCTCTGAAGTTTATGGTGACCCAACGGTGCACCCACAAACAGAAGATTACTGGGGAAATGTGAATCCTGTAGGTCCGCGAGGAGTATATGACGAGGCCAAGAGATTTCAAGAGGCCATGACTATGGCTTACCATACCTACCACGGAGTTGAGACACGAATAGTTCGTATTTTCAACACTTATGGACCAAGAATGCGACTGAATGACGGACGAGTGCTTCCAGCATTCATTGGCCAGGCATTGCGAGGTGAAGACCTTACTGTGTTTGGTGATGGATCGCAGACAAGATCATTCTGTTATGTGGATGACTTGGTTGAAGGAATCTACCGATTGTTGCAATCAGACTGTGCAGACCCAGTGAACATTGGGAATCCTGATGAGATTACGATTTCGCAATTTGCGGAGGAAATCATCAAGCTGACAGGCACGACTCAAAAAGTAATCTACGAAGACCTCCCAACAGATGACCCGAAGCAGCGTCAGCCGGATATTACTAAGGCGAGAGCAATTTTAGGCTGGGAGCCAAAAGTAGATCGCGCAGAAGGTTTGGAGATTACTTATGCTTACTTCAAGTCTCTTTCGCAAGAAGATTTGTACAAGAAGGACCATAAATCATTTGATAAGTACATCCAGTAATGGCAGACTATTTTGCTCATGAAACAGCGGTGATTGATGCCGGTTGCGAAATCGGCACAGGCACCAAAATATGGCACTTTTCACATGTGATGGCTAAGGCCAAGCTTGGTGAGAACTGCAATATTGGGCAAAATGTAGTGGTATCGCCTGGTGTAGTGCTTGGTAACAATGTAAAGGTTCAGAACAACGTGAGTATCTATACGGGAGTGACTTGTGAAGATGATGTCTTTTTGGGTCCTTCATGTGTATTTACCAATGTAATCAATCCGCGAAGTGGTATAATCCGACGGGGAGAGTATGCGACTACGGTTGTGCGTTATGGTGTTTCTATAGGAGCCAACGCCACTATAGTTTGCGGCATTGAGCTCGGGAGATTTTGCTTTATAGGAGCTGGTGCAGTGGTAACAAAAGATGTTCCGGCATACGCGCTATTGGTGGGAAACCCTGCTAAACAAATGGGTTGGATGAGTGAATTTGGCCACAGATTAGAATTTGACAAGAATAACCGGGCAATTTGTCCCGAAAGCAATACAAATTACACGCTTACCGATGGAACGGTAAGCAAAGAGAATTAATCGAGTATGATTTACGATAAGCTTTTAAAGAAGGAGAGTACACTTGCAGTAATTGGACTAGGATATGTCGGCTTGCCGATTGCTCTCGAATTTGCACGCCAGATTAAAGTCATTGGATTCGACATCAACGATGAAAGGATTCAGATGATGAAAAACCATGAAGATCCTTCCGAGGAGCTTGAGTCTTCGGCTTTTGATGGTTGTGATATTGAATTCACTTCAAATCTTGAGGATCTTAAGGCTGCTCAGTTCTTTGTAATCGCTGTTCCCACGCCAATAAACAGCTCAAACCAACCAGATTTAGGACCAGTTTTGTCTGCTTCTCGAACAGTTGGCAAAGTGCTAGACAAAGGCGATTACGTTGTATACGAGTCAACTGTTTATCCAGGTTGTACTGAAGAAGATTGTATTCCTGTATTGGAAGAGGTTTCAGGACTTACTTTCCGAGATGACTTCAAAGTAGGTTATTCTCCAGAGCGTATCAATCCAGGTGATAAGAAACATACTATTAGAACGATTATAAAGGTAGCCTCAGGTTGCAGTCCGGAGTCACTTGAACAGATTGCACAAGTGTATGAATTGGTTGTTGACGCTGGTGTTCACCGAGCAGCTTCAATCAAAGTCGCTGAAGCCGCTAAGGTTATTGAGAATACACAACGTGATGTAAACATCGCTTTGATCAACGAGCTTTCAATTATATTGAACCGCTTAGGTGTGAATACATACGACGTTCTAGAAGCAGCGCGTACCAAGTGGAACTTTTTGCCATTTATGCCAGGTTTGGTAGGTGGACACTGCATTGGTGTTGACCCATACTACTTGACTTACAAAGCCAAAAACTTAGGCTACCATGCCAAAGTCATCAACTCTGGTCGTTATGTAAATGACAGCATGGGTTTCTATGTAGGCAAGCAAACCGTCAAGCGAATTTTGGAGCAAGGAAAGAACATTCTTGAGGGACGTGTTCTTGTAATGGGAGTGACCTTTAAAGAAGACGTTTCAGACATCAGAAACTCGAAAGTCATTGACGTAATTAAGGAGCTCGAATCTTTCAGCATGAAGGTTGACTTAATTGATCCACATGCGAGCCCGAAAGAGTTTAAGCATGAGTATGACCTCGAAGTGAAGCGCACTGCAGAAAAAGGAATTTACGACGCAGTAATTATTGCTGTGAACCACGAAGAATACCGTGATCTTTCCGAAGACGATATCACAGAGTATATGAACGACGATAAAGGTGTTCTAGTTGACATCAAGGGAGTTTATAGAGACCGAGTTAAAAATCTACTTTACTGGAGCCTTTAAGCCCATGAGAAAAAGAATACTTATAACAGGAGGAGCTGGGTTTATTGGTTCTCACGTGGTACGAACATTTGTTCAGAATCACCCTGATTACAGTATTTTCAATCTCGACGCGCTTACGTACGCCGGAAATCTGGAGAACCTCTCGGATGTAGTCAATCATCCAGGACACAAGTTTATCAAAGGAGATATTTGCGACAGTCAGCTCGTGGATCAAATTTTCGACACCCATCAAATTACTGATGTGATTCACCTTGCTGCCGAGAGTCATGTGGACCGCAGTATTGAAGATCCTCTTTCCTTCATCAATACGAACATTTTAGGCACGGCCAACTTGTTGAACGCTTGCCGCAAGCATTGGGATATGGATGGTGATCATCTTTTTTACCACATTTCGACTGATGAAGTGTATGGATCACTGGGCGCAGAAGGACTGTTTACAGAAACTACGGCTTACGATCCACGAAGTCCTTATAGCGCAAGTAAAGCCTCGTCTGATCACATTGTAAGGGCTTACGGACACACTTATGGCTTGCCATTTGTGATTTCGAATTGCTCGAACAACTACGGGAGTCATCAATTTCCAGAAAAGCTCATTCCTCTCTTCATCCACAATATTTGCAACAAGAAACCTCTTCCTGTTTATGGTAAAGGTGAAAATGTGAGAGACTGGCTTTGGGTTGCAGATCATGCCCGAGCAATTGATACGGTATTCCACAAAGGAGTGAATGGTGAGACCTATAATATTGGAGGCAACAACGAATGGACCAACATCGATTTGGTCAAATTACTTTGTGACGTAGTAGATGCCAAACTGGGCAATGCTCTAGGAACCAGTCAAGAACTCATAAGCTATGTCACAGACCGACCAGGACACGACATGCGCTATGCCATTGACGCCTCTAAAATTGCCAAAGAATTAAACTGGGAACCAAGTGTAACTTTTGAGAAGGGACTTAAGCAAACTGTAGATTGGTATCTAGCCAACAGCGCTTGGTTGGAAAACGTTACAAGCGGAGCATACCGTGATTATTACAAGAGCATGTATGATAATCGTTAACTAAAAACGAGCGTCAACTCACTACCACACATGGAAATTTTCGATAACATATTCAGACGCAACAGGCTCATCCACCCAGCGGATCTATCGCAGGTTGGGACCGATATGCATTCGCACTTGATTCCCGGTATTGACGATGGCTCTAAAAACATTCGCGAATCCTACGAGTTGATTCGCAGACTTATGGACATGGGATACGACAACTTTGTGACCAGTCCGCATGTGATGAGTGACTTCTACCGCAACTCATCAGATACCATACTCAAAGGAGCTGACCAAGTGCGTGAGTATTTTTCCAACAAGGGAATCGATCTCAAATTGCACGCTGCGGCCGAATATTTCTGTGATGAGTACTTTGATAACCTCATCGAGCAAAAAGATATTTTGACTTTTGGGAATAACTTGGTGCTCTTCGAATTGCCATTTATGCAGGCACCGTCAAACTTCAACGCGACCTTGTTTAATCTTCAAATGGGAGGTTATAAACCAATCTTAGCTCACCCTGAACGCTACATGTATTGGCACGATCAATTTGACATGTATCAGAGTCTGGTCGATAAAGACATCTGCCTCCAAGTGAATATAAACTCGTTTGCTGGAGCCTATGGTCCTCAAGTTAAAAGGATGGCGGAGAAACTGGTAGATCACAACCTTGTGACCTATTTAGGCACTGATTGTCACAACCACAACCAAATCGACACCATAGAAATTTCTCGTCGATCACCATCACTGCACAAGTTGATTGCAAGTGGCATGCTGCTCAATAAGTCAATTTAGGAGCAAATCCCCAGCCCCGATAGGAGCGGCACCCCGGAAAGATGTATTGCACGCCACCTTATTATAGGTGTGCGACCTTGGGAGCTCCAACTATTTTTAGGTGGGCTCAATTCAGATTGAGGAGTAGAGCGGATAGCGGGAATAGCTGCACAGATAAAAATTAGAAAAGGAAACTACTCGCCTACTGGGGCCAACTTCACTTTGAGACCTTCGAGGTTGTCACGAAGGTGTATCTGGCAACCTAGTCGGCTGTTGTCCTCTACAAAAAACGCCTGGTCGAGCATGTCTTCCTCGTCGTCGCTTCGCTCGGGAAGTTCGTGATCCGAAATGACGTACATGTGGCAAGAAGCACACATCGCCATACCTCCACAAGTTCCCTCGACGGGCAATTCGTAGGCCTTGCACAACTCCATCATGTTCATGTTCATGTCGGTAGGAGCCTCGAGAACATGCTCTTTTTCCTCTCTGTCTACAACGGTAATATTGACCATTTTGATTGACTTTTAGAATCCTTCAACCCCGTTTACCGTGGTGTACTTGAGGACCAAATTTTTATCTGGATGAATGCGTTTGAACGCCGACTGAACCATAAGTGTAGCCTCGTGAAAACCGCACAGGATCAACTTTAATTTACCAGGATAATTGTTGATATCACCGATGGCATAAATCCCAGGAACGTTGGTGCTGTAGTCCAATGTATCGACGTCAATAGCGTTCTTGTTAAGGTTCAACCCCCAATCAGAGATAGGCCCTAGCTTAGGAGTAAGGCCAAAAAGTGGCACCCAGTGATCGGCTTCTTTGATGACCTCACCAGCTTTAGTTTTAACAACAACTGACTCGACGTGACCTTCGCCATTGATTCCGACAACTTCAGCCTCGGTGAGCAAATTGATACGGCCATCTTCGCTCATATCGATCACTTTCTGCACAGAATCAAGGTGTCCGCGGAAAGAATTTCTTCGGTGAACAAGCGTCACTTCTGAGGCAACACCCTCGGCCAAAAAGATAGCCCAATCCAACGCGCTGTCGCCACCGCCTGAGATAACAACCTTCTTATCCTTGTAAAACGCAGGGTCCTTTATAATGTATTCTACGCCTTTAAATTCGTAATCGGCCAAATTCGGAACTGGAGGTTTACGCGGCTCAAAACAGCCCAATCCACCTGCAATTGCAATGACCGGAGCTTTGTGCTTGGTACCTCGGCTCGTTGTAAGAATGAATTGATCGTCGTCTGTTTTCTCAATAGACTCAGCTCTCTCACCCAAAGTAAACCCAGGTTTGAAGGGCATAGCTTGCTTCATGAGATCGTCGATCAAGTCGCCTGCCAACACCTCTGGAAAACCAGGAATATCATAGATAGGCTTCTTTGGATAAATTTCTGTGAGCTGTCCGCCCGCCTGTGGCAGTGAGTCAACCAGATGGCACTTCAATTTGAGAAGTCCGGCTTCGAACACGGTGAACAGACCGCAAGGGCCAGCTCCAACTATCAAGATATCAGTTTCAATCATTCCAACAAAATTTCGCCAAAAGTACTTCAAAATGTAGGGAGCTCGGGTAATACTGCCTATAAATTGTCGTGAAAATC
>JBLHIB010000110.1:0-11693 GCA_047615865.1 Gammaproteobacteria bacterium | reverse complement strand
GTGAATATTTTCGGATATCTGGACAAACTTGAGATTGACGTCAATGCCGAAATCGGACGAGGCACAAACTTGTCTTTGCCCTTAGGTGGCAGCGAGGATATAACCTTTGAGGACTTCATTGTATTTGTTGATCCAAATGCTGACCAAGTCGAAGAAAAGCTTGATTTAACAGGTATCAGCATGACCTTAGAGCTGGACGTTTCACCTGATGCCGATTTCAAACTGATATTCGATGAAGCTGTAGGTGACGTCATGGCTGGACGCGGAAAAGGTCATTTGAGCATGGAGATTTCGCCTGTTGGGGATTTCTTGATGTATGGCCTTTTAGAGATTATCCAGGGGTCCTACTTGTTCACTTTAAAGAACCTCATCAATAAGGAGTTCCTAGTGAAGCCAGGTGGTACGATAGCATGGTATGGCGATCCGCTTTCGGCAGATATCAAATTGGAGACTGTTTATGAGTTATCGACTTCATTGCAGACTGTTATGGGTGATGCTTCAGGGCAGTACTCGAGTCGAGTTCCTGTAGAACTGGTGATGGATTTGGACGGTAAGTTGACCAATCCAGGAATATCATTCGACATCGAGGTACCCAGTGCAGATGAGATCACGAAGTCTCGATTGAACGCGGCCATAAGTACGGAAGAGGAAAAGAACCGACAAGCCTTTGCCCTACTCGTTTTGCGAACGTTTGTTTCGCCACCGAATGTAGCAGGAAGTACTGGCAAATATCAAGGCGGTGCTGTAGCCGAGAACTCGAGTGAGTTGATTTCTAGTCAGCTTAGCAACTGGCTTTCTCAAATTTCAAGCGACTTCGACATCGGTTTCAATTATCGCCCGGGTGACGATATTTCGAACGAGGAGATTGCTGTGGCACTTTCTACCCAGCTCTTCAATGAACGACTTCTTCTCAGCGGTAATTTTGGTGTTTCTAACGGCAATGACGCCAATCAAAATTCCAGTGGACTGATTGGAGACCTCCAGGTTGAGTACAAGATTACAGAGGATGGAAAGATTCGCTTGGTGGTGTACAACGAATCGAACGATTTTCAGACATTGAGTACTAGCGAATCGGCATACAATCAGGGAGTTGGTTTCTTGTACAAGGAGGAATTTGACACCATGAAAGAGTTTTATTGTGGGTTTAAAAATCTATTTCGCAAGGAGGACAACATCGTCGTCTGTAACTAGCTCTGCAACACTAAAATGAATAACTTAAATCCATGTATAGAGGTCTTGAATAAGACGCTATTGGCTGAGCATTTCATGCAAATGTCCTTATTTGCCAATAAAACTTTCGACCTTTGTAATGACTTTCAGAAGAAGCGTCAAGAGATTACGCATGTCTTAGGTAGCGCCTTATATTCTATGCCGATATACAGTCCAAACATGGACTTCCAACAATTCAATCCGTCGACCGAATTTACGAAGTGGGCGGCAGTTGAATTAAGCACACACAAGTATTTGCCCACAGGGCTGAAACCTTATGTTCTTGAAGGCCTACTCCATGAGGTTTTCAATACAAGAGGACACCAAACGAATTTGAGTCATTTATGCTGCACGTGATGGAAAATTGGTTACTGGCTTCGAAATACTTGATTGATCAACGTGAGCATTTTAAAGTATTGGGCGATAAATACAAGCGTTATTCGGTCGATTCGGAGGAAGAAGTGTGTATTCCGATCAAATTAAAAAAAAATTCATAAGAAGGCTCGATTATGCAATTCTTCATCCACTATTTCTCGCACTTGGGCCTCCCCTTTTTCATTGCATATTTCTTCTTCAGGAGTGAATGGAAAAAGGCCTATCTAATTATGCTAGCAACGATGTTGGTCGATCTGGATCACCTCCTTGCCAATCCAATATTTCAGGAGAATCGCTGCAGTGTTGGTTTTCACTACTTTCATAGTATTTATGCCATCGTTGTATATATCGGTATGCTTTTCCTTAAAAAGCCCTACCGCATTGTAGGCATCGGATTGGTGCTCCATATGATCACCGATTTTGTCGATTGTCTAATCATGTTTGAAAAATGCCAGTTATGCTATGAAAATGCCCCAGCTTGGTGGGCGCTTGATTCTGTGGGCAAACTGCTTGGGTGGTAGTCTGAAAGCTATCAAAACCACCCTATGGGTTATCAAATGTTCAGTAGGCATTGACTAGTTTTATTCTCTAAGAATAATTCACCTGACCAGACATATAAAAATCAATTCTAAAACAGTGGGCAGCGGCTCTCGGACTCATTCTTTCAATTCATGCGCAAGCGCGATTCACCAATGATACTTCTGGCGATGCCTCGGCCTATTTGGCTAGAATCAACAATGCGCAGTTTGGATGTAGACGCATGAATATCAGAAGGCAATTTATTCACACTGTACTTCCGCATGGCAGATAATATATTATCTAATATGCACTGAAAATCGCTTAATCAGACAATATACTAACCTTTAAGAAAAAGCAGACATCTAGAAATAACATGAAATAACCACGCGGAAACACATTACGATTTATAAAAAACCATAACACTATTCTAATGAGTCCGACTTAAGCCGATATCCCGTCGCGCTGAGTTTTCACTTGCTCACTATGGATGTAATCGTCGTAAGGCATCAACTTATCGATAAAGCCATGTGGCAAGAGCTCTACTACTCTATTTGCAACTGTTTGCGTGAACTCGTGGTCATGGCATGTGAAAATCACAGTCCCAGGAAAGTCAATCAATGAATTGTTGAAAGCCGTGATCGACTCAAGATCCAAGTGGTTGGTTGGTTCGTCAAGCATGAGGATGTTGCCACCTACAAGCATAGTTCGCGACAACATACATCTCACTTTTTCTCCTCCAGAAAGCACATGACACATCTTGAAAGTCTCTTCTCCTGAGAAGAGCATTTTTCCAAGGAAACCACGGATGTAAACTTCATCCTTGTTTTCTGAATACTGACGCAGCCAATCAATCAAGTTCAAGCTTGACTGGAAATAAGGCTCGTTGTTCGTTGGAAGGTGCGCTGGAGTGATGGTTTGCCCATATTCAATTGAACCAGAATCGGATTCAATCTCACCGGCAAGAATCTGGTACAAAGCTGTAGTAGCCAAACTGTTGGTACTCAATAAAGCGATTTTGTCTCCTTTGGAAACGTTCAAGTCGAAGTTTGAAAACAACAACTCACCACCTATCGTTTTGCTTAATCCATTTATGTGAAGGATTTGATCTCCGGCCTCTCTATTTTGTTGGAAAATGATGGCTGGATATCTACGACCTGAAGGCTTTATATCATCAACATTGATTTTCTCAAGTAATTTCTTTCTTGAAGTTGCCTGCTTCGACTTAGAAGCATTTGCGCTAAAGCGCTGAATAAACTCTTGGAGCTCTTTCTTCTTCTCGTCCGACTTTTTATTTTGCGACTGGCGTTGGCGCAGGGCAAGCTGACTAGACTGGTACCAGAAAGTATAGTTACCAGTATATACCTGAATCTTACTGAAGTCGATATCGACGATATGTGTGACAACCGTGTCTAAGAAGTGACGGTCATGGGAAACGACGATAACTGTGTTTTTAAAATTGAGCAAAAAATCTTCCAACCACTCGATAGTTTTTAGATCCAAATCGTTGGTAGGCTCATCGAGAATGAGGACATCAGGATTTCCAAAAAGTGCTTGAGCAAGCAATACCCTCACCTTTTCCGATCCAGTTAACTCATCCAATGTCTTGTCGTGACGGCTTTCTTGAATACCCAATCCGCTGAGTAGCATAGCTGCATCCGACTCGGCATTCCAGCCATCCATTTCGGCAAAGCGCTCTTCCAACTCAGAAGCTCTCATTCCATCGGCGTCAGAAAAGTCGGCCTTGGCGTAAAGCGCATCTTTCTCGCTCATGATTTTCCAAAGCTCCTTATGGCCCATTAGGACAGTGTGCAACACTTGATGGCTATCGAAAGCAGCATGTTCCTGACTCAACACAGCCATACGACATCCTGGTTCTAGAATGACAGTGCCTTTGTTGGCATCGAGTTCTCCAGCGAGGATTTTCAGAAAAGTAGATTTTCCAGCTCCATTGGCGCCAATAACACCGAAACAGTTATCACCAGAGAATTTGAGATTTACTTCGTCGAAAAGGATACGCTTGCCATATTGAAGCGAAATGTTGTTTGTTGAAATCACAGCTTGTCGTTTTGGGGGTGCAAAAGTACAAATACTAAGAGGAAGGCAAAAGAATCCGAGGAATATAGCCCCATTTGCGCTTGTCGCTAATAAAACATAGAGCAGAAAAACGCTATATCAACCGCAGGAGTAAGCGCATGGAACTGCACAACATTTGCCTAAAAGGCTAGAAAAGAAGAGTCGAAAAAGTCAAACTCCGTTAAACCACCTTTTTACCATGGATAAATACTGAGTCAATGTGGTTGGTTCCGAAAGAATATGGCAAGAAAGAGTAAGACGGTATGTTGTTGGCAATGAAGAAAGAAGCCTTCCGGCCAGGGCTCAAAGCGCCGTACAAATGTGACCATTCGAGACATGCCGCACCGTTGATTGTCGCCGCATTGATGGCTTCTTCAGGATTCAGTTTCATTTTAACGCAAGCGAGGGACACGGCCAGGCTCATATTTCCCGAGGGAGAAGAGCCCGGATTGTAGTCTGAGGCAATAGCCACGGGCAATCCAGCTTGAATCAATCGGCGAGCGGGCGTATAGGGAATACTCAAAAACAAAGAGCACAAAGGCAGGGCAACGGGAATTGTAGAACTTCCGAGCAAGGCATCAACATCCTCATCCTCAAGCTCTTCTAGGTGATCAACGCTAATGGCATTGTGGTCAACACTTGCCCGGACTCCACCAATGGACTTGAACTGGTTGACGTGTGTCTTGGGTTTTAATCCGTGTTTCACTCCGGCATCGAGCACTCGATTGGTATCATCTACATCGAAATAGCCGTCTTCACAGAAAATATCGATGTATTCGGCGAGACCTTCGTCAACGACCTGAGGAATCATGGTTTCGCAGACCAGTTTGAGATAACCGGCTTTGTTGTCCTTGTATTCGACAGGAAGAGCATGGGCTCCCAAAAGTGTAGTCTTAATGGGCAATGGCTGAAGAGATTTTAACTTGTTGGCCACGCGAAGCATTTTCATCTCGGCATCAACGGTAAGTCCGTAACCGCTTTTAATTTCGAGGGCACCGGTACCCGTTTTGATCACATTGTGAATCCGACCGAGGGCCTCGTCTATCAATTCTTGTTCGCTTGCGCGTCTTAACTTCTCAGCTGAATTGAGAATTCCTCCTCCTCTATTGGCGATCTCGGCGTATGAGAGTCCGTTGATGCGATCGACAAACTCCCCTTCTCTATTTCCTGCAAAAACGATGTGCGTGTGAGAATCAACCCAGGTAGGAAATACGATTCCTTGCTGTGCATCAATCCTCTTATCGATATGTTGGGGTTCTTCACCCGAACCTATATCGAGAATATTCTCGTTTTCAATCAACATCCACGCGTTTTTGAACGTAGGCAAGTTCTTCATGTCCTTTCCTTTCACGATGCGTATATCGGAAGAATAAGTGCCTACAATTTCTTTGATGTTGTGAACTAGAGTGCGCATGGTAGATTGATTTCCGCAAAGATGACAAAATTCGTCTTAAGCAAAATGACAAAATTCGAACGAATTGAGGTCAAATTCGTATGTTAGTTCCATGATGCGACCGCTAATATTTTTATGCTTGATTTTCTTAGCTCATTCAACAGTAGCACAGTACGAGCCGCCGGATGAAACATTGCCAGAAACACGAAATACATTGGGGACCAATTTGACCCCCATTGCTATTTTTCTTATGAATGGCTTCCATTCTACTCCTCGGTATACCTTGCATTATAAGCGCCAGAACAAAATCAACAGAAAGATTCGTTTCTCGGTGAATTACGAGATCCGTGAACGGTATCAGGAAGACTTGGAAGATGCAGCTGTCATTGCAGCTGGCGACTCAACGGTTGTGTTTAAGTTGGGCAGAAAAGACGATTATATATTTGACGTTCGCGGAGGTATGGAATGGTTCAAGCCCAACCGCAATTTCAGCATGGTGTATGGATTAGACTTATACTTAGGCTATCGCAGTGTGTCGGAGGGATTTGACACAGAAACGATAAGAATGACTGATATCGGATTCATTCCTGCGAATGCAGACGAGGATACATTTGAGCACAATACGGAGTACGCTATGATAGGCATTGACTTCTCTATTGGTCCTAGATTGACGGCCACTGAGAAAGTCAACTTCGTTTTGCGCTGGACGCCTCAATTTGGTTATATCACTCCTATTAGCGAAAACTATAGCGATCCAATTAGACGAACAGATCCTGCCACTAGTGGATTTGACTACCATTTAAGGTTGATTGAAGTCTATGTGAATTACTTGTTTTAGTAGCTCAATCGAACTGCTCGACTCGCTCTTTAGAATCGGTAAAAAAAAGCCTGGCAGACTCTCCCTTTCGAACGGAGATACTACCAGGCTTAATATTTCTTAGGAGTTGTTTTAGAACTTCATGAGCTCTTTTACAATAGTCCCTTTGTCGCTTGTAAGTTTAATTGCATAGTTTCCTGTCGCCAGAGAAGAAACGCTGATAACCGTTTGGTTACCAATCACCTGTTCTGAGTATACCACCCTACCGGTTACATCAAACATTTCAATTGCAAATTTCGCAACTCCAGTTTGCGCTAAGTCAATCGTCAATTGATTGCTAGCAGGATTTGGGAAGATGGCGATTGCTCGCTCACTGAATTCCTCTACTCCTACTTCAGGCTCAGCGCCAATGGTAAAAACGCCGTTCGAAGGAAAATCAACTTGGCAAGTATACATGCCGTTTTCCAAAGTAAGCGGATAGAAATCGAGGGCTTGAGCAATTTCAAACTCACTGGTGTTTCCAACGATTAGTCCGATAGGAAGTCCGAGGTCAGGCACTGCAGATTCTTCGATCATGAAAGTAACCGTTCCCATATCACCGGTTTCTTCAACTCCCCAAGTTCGCTCGAGTCGCGAAGAAAGGATTGGAAAACCATCGGCAATAAATTCAAGCTCGGCATTGTCGCTTCCCCACATGAGGTATTCACCATCTCCAGCATCAGAAGGAGCGTTCATTCTCACTACGCCAGTTCCTTGAGCATCTAAGTGAAGGTCATAAAAACTCTCTTGCCCAATTCCAGCGACGTCGTAGTTCTTTGTCCAATGCGAGTATCTTTTGAAAGCGCCCAAATCAATACCGTACTTGGCGGCCATGTAGTTGGCAATAATTGTGCGGTGTGACTCGTGCACTCTTCTGTTGTAGATGAAATGCTCAGCTATTTTACCTTGACCAAATCTTTCGTCAAAATCCCAACCATATTTCACATCAACCACAGCATCCTCATCACGATCACCTATATCGGCACCTCCCCATGAGATCTTTCGTTCATCGAATAGCGTATTGAACAACTGGTAGTATGCCGTCTGCTCATAAACCACTCCATACATATGTTGAGCAGCTGCATCGCCGATATATTCTAGAGGTCCGCTGGCATACTCTTCTTCATTGTCGATAATAACAGCTGAGTATTGCGACTGGTTCTCCCAAGGGTGAATTACAAATCCATTTGGCATACGAGATGAAGCTATCCAGCCATGTGTATTGAATTGGATGTCATCACCTTCAACCATTGAGAAGATTGATACATTTTGACCTGGTCTTACACCAGAAGCCATCAGGTAGTCATCTTCACCGTCGAAGTAAACAGCAGGCATTCCATTTATGCCTTCATTGGCCTGAAGCCAAATCGGCATTGCATCGTTGGTTGATTGAATTGCATCAACACCTTCTCCACTCAAGTCTTGCCATGTGTCCATTGTTCCAGTAGTTTCCATCTCATTTGAACCTAAGAAAACTCCTTTGTCGGCTCTAAGCCAAATGGCCATAGACTGGTCGTCACCTACTCCACCTGGACCATAGATTCCAAATAGTTCTGGCTCGGGATTGTACATCAGCAAAAGTGTGTCAGATTCATAGGTATTGACCATATCAAGGTCCACAGCAGCTTGATCTTCGATGAATATTTTCACGGGACCAAAAGTCGTAGGAGTGATATCCAAAATATAATCCAATGGTCCACCAGTCACATCGTTCAACGTACCGTTGTCAACATACACGTCATCTGCCGAAAACCCTGTTACATCAACAGCGCCCAGGTTCTTGAAGAATTTGACATCGGCTTCGAAATTGGCATATACCTCCGGCTCATCAGAAGCGAGTGAAACCATTGCTGTTGCTGGGAAGCTGTAAGTCGAAGTGTCAAACAAATCAGACTCCCACAAACCACGACCATATGTTGAGGCACGCAATCTGCTAGTTGCTATTGTTTCACCATAGAATATTTCAAGCTCTGTAACACGCACGCTAAGCGGGAAATTCTGAGAGAAAGGAATCCATTCGCTCATTGTTGCATCTCGATAATAAATACCCATATCGGTACCAGCATACATTCCTTCATCAGTAGTTAAGTCGTATACCAAATCATTGATTGGAATATCGGGCAAACCCTCTGAATAATCAATCCAGTTTTCAGCGCCATCTTCCGTGCGGTATACTTTATCGCTGTAGGAGATATAAATGATATTCTCATCGGTAGGATGAGTTTCAATCGCTACGACTGGATCAATGAACAATGGCAATCCTGAACTCAAGTTTGCCCATTCTACCTCTTCATCCAGAGCATTTGTTGATCTAAATATCCTAGCGTTTCCTTGACTGCAATAAATCACATTTTCGTTTGACCTGCTTTGAACAAGGGCGACCATATTCCAAGTATTGTTGCCTCCTAAGTTATTTGAGATCTTATCCCAAACAATAGAGTCTTTGATAGGATGTTTGATATTGGTTGAACGCCAAACATTTTTCATTCCTACAAACATATTGTCCGGAGTGAAATCAGATAAAATGAAAGGAGTATACCATGCACCTGCTTCAGTAACGCCGAGAACATCTTGTCCGCATATCTGCTGGTTTGTAAAATCAGGACTGGTTCTATAGATACGTCCATAATACAAGGATCCATATCTCCAATTTTCATCTGTATTGTCGTACCAGCATTCAAAACCATCACCGCCGCCGACTCGCATCCATTGCGCGCCGTTAAATTGCGATGTTCCGTTGTCTTGAAAACCTGTAAGTGCCTTAGCTCCTGTGTGCGGCGACTGCCCCATTCGGTATATCTGTGCATTGACGATTCCATCTGAAATATCCTTCCAATCATTGTTGTCTTCATAATGGTAAAAACCACCGTCGTTGGCTAAATAAAGATCTCCATTGTGAGGTGAGAACATGCACTCATGCTGATCAACATGCAGGTATCCTGGGTTGATATCTATCCAGGTTGCTCCACCATCAGATGATTTTTTCATTCGAATTCCGCCAACATAGATTGTATTCTCATCTAGTGGATCAGCGGCCATGCACAAGTCATACCAGCCTTGTCCTCCGGGAGAAGAACCATCCGCAGCCCATCCCAGTATATTCGGCTCATCTGCCATTGGATCAAACGTCACTCCACCATCCAATGAACGGTAGAACCTTTGGAAGCCGTAGTCATTGCCCGCGGCGCATACATAAACGACTTCTGGATTGGCCTCGGTAACAGCGATGACCATTCTTTGTGATCCAAAGAGACCGCCAGTAATCCATTGCCAATTCTGCCCACTATCTTCAGAGCGGAAAAACTTACCAGAAGCGGTAGCATACATAACATCACTGTTACCAGGCTTCACAAGTAAGGTTCTGTAATCGGCCGCATCAGCGGAAACAAATTGCCAGGAGTCTCCAGAATTGGAAGATCTGAATATTCCGTCGTTTGTTCCTGCGATGAGAACATTGGTTTCATCACTTTTAACGATCAACGACCCCACAGTGAGTGACTCCATGCCTGTATTAATAAACTCCCATGAATCTCCGCCATTCACGGATTTCATAACCCCCATGCCAGGAGAATCTGCAGCGTCTCGATCACCGGTTCCTATATAAATAGTATTGGGATCACTAGGGTCAAAAGCAATAGATGATACACCCAAAGTCATCAAGCCATCTGTATTGGATTCCCAGCTCGCACCAGCGTCATATGATCTCCACAGTCCACCTGCAGGAGTACCAACAAATATCACTTGGGCATTGTTCGGATGAAAAGCAAGGCAGTTAACACGACCTACTCCATTGATGTCGGCTCTAGTAGTAACATCATTTAAAATTGGCCCCAAAGGAGACCAGTTTCCTGCAGGAGAGCGTTGTCCTTGTATTTGCTGGACATCGTGCCATTTTCTTTGCAATTGCTCCCCACTCATCGGTTTGCCATCTTCATTCAAGCGAGACTGCATCAAGCTCTCCCATCTTTTGAATGGCTTCCAACCGCAACCTTTAGTTACTTCGCGTCCTTCCCACCAATCGTTGTGCATTTGCACAATTTCTTCGTAAGGTATGTGGCCATCTTTAATCAACTCAGCCCATTGAGGCGCTTGAGACGTTGTTCTCTCTTGAGCATACACTCCTGAGGAGACGATGATTGCGAAGGCTAACAAGTAAAATTTTTTCATAATTATTCCTAATAAGGTTGGGCAACAAAAATAGGGCTTGACATCGTTAGAATGTCAGGAATTTATCACAAGAGCAGCCTAAGTTAGAAGAATGTTGAAAACCAAAGCCTAATTTAAGGTAAGAATAGACAAACTTTTGACAATTGATTCTACAGAATGCTTAGCATTGTATAACAACTCTTAAAACTATTCCATGCAACTTTTGAAAAAGCTTTGTTCCGTCCAAGCAACAAGCGGAGATGAGCAAAGCCTTAGTCAGTTCATAATAGAATACGTCATTGAAAATCGCGACAATTGGAAGAGCAAACCTGAAATTTTCGCGGGGGATGGATTTCAAGATGCGGTAGTCTTGGTATTCGGTCGCCCAAGAGTCTCTGTCTTTGCCCACTTGGATTCTGTTGGCTACACAGTTGCATATGGGACTAAGCTTGTGAAGATTGGCGGGCCAAAAGCAGAAACCGGCGCTGTGTTGATTGGTCGGGATAGCAATGGACCTATCGAATGTACTTTGGAGAAGATTGAAGAACATGACGAAAAGGACAAAGACGGCAAGAGGAAAGAAATCAACCAATACGTCTTCGACCGACACATAGATCGTGGCACTGTTCTGCATTACAAGCCCGATTGGCGGGAAGACGAGGAATCGGTTCAATGCTGTTATCTTGACAACCGCTTGGGTGTATGGAACGCGTTAAAGCTCTGTGAAAAGGCCACGAACTTGGCAATTGCCTTCTCTACTTACGAAGAGCATGGGGGCGGAACGGCTCAGTTTATTGGAAGGTTTCTATACAAGTCTTTCGCTTGTCGGCAAGCATTGATTAGCGACGTAACACTTGTATCAGAAGGAATCAAGGCTGGTGATGGAGTTGCCATTACCATCCGAGACAAAGGAATTCCACGTCGCAAATACGTTCAAAAGATAATTCGCATTGCCATAGCTTTCGGTATCAACTACCAACTAGAAGTTGAAGATGCCGGTGGAAGTGATGGCAATCAGCTCCAATCATCTTCTTACCCTTGGGATTGGTGTTTCGTAGGAGCTCCTGAGGCCTACTACCATTCTCCTGATGAGAAAGTACTCAAATCGGATATTGCTGACAT
>JBLHIB010000109.1:0-11898 GCA_047615865.1 Gammaproteobacteria bacterium | reverse complement strand
TGCCTTCTGAAACAGTAGTAGATATCGCAATTGACAATGGCTTTACATCATTGACAGCAGCTGTTGTTACTGCCGAGCTATTGCCTGCTTTGACTGATCCTTTGGCAACATTTACTGTCTTCGCTCCAAATGATGCGGCTTTCGATCAATTGGCGTCAGACTTGGGAACAGATGTAGCAGGACTGCTTGCTCTTCCTAACCTAGCTGATATTCTTACATACCACGTTATTGGAGAAACTTTAATTGCCGCAGACTTGGCAGATGGTCCTCTGACTGCGCTTAATGGAAGTGACTTAGAAGTTACAACAATGGGTGGTGTACAGATTAACGGTACAGCAGTTCTGCTTGCAGATCTAATGGCTGATAATGGCGTTGTTCATGTAGTAGAGGACGTCTTAATTGAAACCATTACTTCAGTTGAGTCATTTGAAGAATTGAACATCTCAATATATCCTAATCCGTCAACAGACTATATAAACGTAGTCAATGATGAAAAATTTAACAGCCTATCAATCCTTGACTTGCGAGGAAATGTAGTGAGAACAATCAGGCTTCGAGAGGGTCAGAATGTGATCAATACATCTGGTATTGCATCTGGTAGTTACTTGTTGTTATTCAACGGTAAGCAATATCAAGCGGTGAGAGACATGCAAATTATCTCGGCGTATTAGTAACATAATAGACAGGGAGTGCGGCGGCTGCACTTCCTGTTTTTTTTGCCTTAGATTTTCAATTTTCAAAAATTAGATGAATCTAATTAACTTTGGAAGTCACAAGTTCAACCGACACAATTACCTACTAACTATAAATCCTTGAGCAATAGATACTTAATAAAAGACCTCGAAAATCTCACAGGGATAAAAGCGCACACCATAAGGATCTGGGAGCAGCGGTATTCTTTGTTGACACCTGAGAGAGGTTCTTCCAATATCAGGTACTACAGTGAGGACGATTTAAAGAAGATTTTGAATGTCAATGTTCTGTATTTGAATGGGCATAAGATTTCGAAAATCGCCAAGTACTCAAGCGAAGAGCTCTTATCTATAACCTCCGAAATTGTCACGAATTCACGAGACTCCGCGGGGAAAGATCAACAGGATCTAATAGATGCAATTCTCGCAATGGATTCAAACAAGATCATTTGTATTTTGGAGGAGGTATTTCAGACTAAAGGCATCATCGCCATGTACACACATACCATCACTCCACTATTAAATCGAATTGGAGAGCTTTGGCAACTGAATACATTAAACATCTCGCATGAGCATTTGCTCTCAAATACTTTGAGAGAATTCATTTTGTCCAAAACGAATGGATTAGTTAGAGCAGGAAATGGTAAGAAAGTAATGTTATTCCTTCCCGAAGAAGAAGAACATGAACTCCCTTTGCTTTTTTATCAATATCTGTTGAAAGACAAAGGTTGGGAGTGTATTTATCTTGGACAGAGAACCCCTCTCATTGATTTTGAGAACTCGTTTAATCAAATAAATCCGAACATGGTGATCACTTCTATGATACGGAGCACTAGTTCGAAACAATTTAATTTTGTGTTACGAAAATTATTGGAATCTATTCCTGAAGACAAGCTGTGCCTAAGTGGATCGAATACAGTAACATATCAAGATATAATTCCAAAAAAGATATTGACCATACATAGCTTGAGTGACTTTGTTCGCATCTTTGATTGATAAAGACGCTTTATTAAAACTGTCAATTAAATTTTCTCAAAATCCATTTATAATATCAAGTCAACGATAACACGCTAAAGTTGTATCTCAAATAATTTGTAAAAATAGCCTACAATTCATTTAACACTTCCCAGCCTGTCCAAGAGCTAAATTTATTCCTTGTAGTCTGAACTATAAAAGCCTTGCATTCAGCTCTGTCAGGAGCGTAGCTGGGAGACAACAATCCTTCAGCGTTCAAAACGCCCTTGAATTCCAACTTCTCTTCGTCCGACCAGTGGCTCGGTGTATTTAAGGATTTGTACAAAGCAAAACGAAAGGCTTCAACAATTCGATGTCTATGATTCGGTAAGCTGTAAAACAGATCTTTTAGTTTATCCCTGTAATATGACCTCCACATAGCGGCAGCTGATGCCACATGAACCGTAGCTTGAGAAGTCGCGCCACCAAATTTGTATAAATTTCCTTTATAGGCTTGATTTACTAGATCATCAAACCTCGGATCAGGGTCAATTCTTCTTGGATCTAGCTTGTAAGCCGTGTAGATATATTTCCCTGGGGCCGACACGTCTGTTTGTTTGCCCTTACCTGACTCAGGCCATGGTTCAAGCTTAATTTCACCATTATTTTTCTCAGGCATTATCGCTGATACAGCAATTGTTTCTCTGTACTCTCCGGGTTCTATGACGCCAAAAAGCTTGTCAACTTTGAAGCTATTTCCCGCTGCACAAACAACTATTATCCCCGCATTGTAGGCCCGCTTAATGCTTCTCTTGACCGAAATCGGAAAGAATTCACCTCCCATACTCATTGTAATCACTTGAGCATTGCCAATAGCTGCATCGATCGCACGATTAATGTTACGTGCATTTCCTACGTTCTTTAACAGAGCCTTTCCAATAGTTCCGCCTAAAGAGACTGTGCGAGAGAGTAAGACAGGTACAAACTTTACATATGGATAAAGTCCAGCGCCTAGGTTGTTGGTAAAAGCATTGTCCATGTGGGGCAGTGTTATAGGGCCAGCCCCCCACTCCTCTTCAGGTAAACCTGATTTACCGATCATCGTGAAAGCCGTAGCTGTTCCATGACATGGTTTTTGGAACGCCTTACCCGCAAGCTCATAGCTTTTGGCCGCATCTTTCGCTGACCCAATATTGACTATTGCTGAGACAGATTGACCGTTAGATATACTTTTGTCTTGAGAATAATAGCCCTCATAGTCGTATACGTCAGGATGCTCTGAATAACCTGTGTCAAACTGGTATACTGTGATTTCTGAGGCTTCATGACCCAAGGCAGTATTCAATGGATTTATGCCATTCTTGGCGGTCATGGCAATTTGCAGTGCTTGCGGAAAATTTATAGCATCGTGATTCCACATGAAATTTGTGAAACCATTGTCAAGTTTAGGTATATGTTTTAACCAGTTTGCACCCGATGCACTGCCAGGAGTCTTTGCCGTTAAACGATCGTTGTTATAATAATTGACAAAATATGCCTTCGCCTTCAAGTTATTTAGTCGTCTCGTTAAACCAGATCGCTTCGCTGGATCAAAGCCAATGTCCTTAACTCGAATTTTAATCTCTCCACCCTTTTGACGAAAGGAGTAATCGAACCCTTCCAACTTCGACTTAATCATTGCCCGAATAATCTCGTCGTCCTCGGAAACTAAATTATTGATGACAAATTCCTTCATGGTCACCAATATACCCGTTTGAAAAGAAATACCAAAGGCTGCAATAATAAACCAAAGACGATCCCCCTAGTCAGCATCCTTTGATTAAACGTCTATATACGTTTATACACGTATATTCAACGACTTATGCCGTGAGCCCGATTATCTTTGCAGTAGGGCTTGAGGGTACCACCCCAAGGGCAATTCTCCAGTTGTTTCAACTCGTATTTGATTTGGAAAATCACTTGTTTCAGAGATTATAAAGCCTCATGCAGAAGCTTATATACTTAAGTTATGACAAAGTAGAGTCTCCCGGGATCCAGTTGCACGGTGTGAGCTCACCAGTCTGCAAAGCTGTTAGTACTCGCATGACTTCACTCACATTACGACCTACATTTAGATCATTGACACTCACCCATCGAATGACACCTTCAGGATCAACTATAAATGTTGCCCTCAGAGCTACTTCTTCATCTTCAGTCAGTATTCCGAGCTCCCGTGCGAGATGCTTGTTGGTGTCGGCGATCATCGGGTAAGAGATATCCTTCAATTGAGGGTCAGATTTTCTCCATGCTAGATGTGCGTATTCACTATCTGTCGAAGCTCCTAGCAACTCAGCTTCTTGAGACTGAAGTTGCCCCTTGATTTCATTGAACTCAACAAGCTCTGTCGGACATACAAAAGTGAAATCCTTCGGCCACCAGAACATAACGGTCCATTTACCTGAGGATAAAATTGTTTTGAAATCAATATGCTCAAACTCCCTGCCGATTTCTAGACTCGTTACCGACAACTTTTTAAAATGTGGAAATTCACTTCCAATGCTCATTACTCGATTTTTCATGATCTATTTATTTTACGCGAAGTTCCAGCTAAACCTTTCATTAGTCAAATTGATACTGCTTATATTTGAATAGATAAAAATGATGACATGACACTTAAACAATTGCAGTATGCAGTGGCCATTGACAATTTCAGGAGCTTTACGAAAGCTGCTGCGAGCTGCCTAGTTACGCAACCGACACTTACTATGCAGGTTCAAAAACTAGAAGATGAAATAGGAATCAAGCTATTTGACAGAGGTCAAAAGCCCCTAGTACCTACTCCAACAGGAGAGCATTTCATTTTACGTGCGAGGCAAATTACGCGTGAAATGGATCAGTTGAAAGAATTTGTGAGTTCTGACAAGGAGTCAATTTCTGGGAGTTTCAGTATTGGAGTTATTCCAACTGTAGCTCCTTACCTTCTTCCTCTTGTGCTGCCTGATTTTATTGAGAGATATCCCGACACACATTTAGTACTTGAAGAATTGCAGACGGCAGAGATTATACGCAGGTTGTCAGCGGGAACTCTTGATGTAGGCGTTTTGGTGACTCCCTTGGAAGAGAGGCAAATTCGAGAGATACCATTGTACAATGAACCATTCCTATTGTACGGCAACCCCAAGGATAGCATCATGAGTCATGGCTTGATAGTAGCTAGCGAATTGGATTCTTCGCGTGCATTGTTGTTGAATGAAGGGCATTGTTTTCGGGAGCAAACTTTGAATATATGCGGTCAATCGACAGCACCACATAAAGGTTTTGAATATGCCAGTGGTTCACTTGAAGGACTTAAATCATTGGTAAGAAGAGGCTTGGGATATACTCTGGTGCCTGAGTTATCTGTGAATGAAGAGGTAGAATCAGACTATTTGAGGCGTTTTGATTCACCAGAACCAATGAGAGAAGTAAGCCTTGCAGTTCATTCGGGGTTCTCCAAGGAAGCATTGATAGAAATATTGAGGGATTCAATACAAGCGGTCATACCGGAAGCATTCCAACAGCCGCAACATTATCGTCGTATTCGTTGGCGATTATGAGGTCAACTTAAACTTCTTTATTGGCAGAGTAATTGACGTTCACTATTAGAATCTATTGTCCATTCAGCATCTAGTTTGTTTTGCAAATGCCCAGATCATCTTTGTTCCAAACGAAGCTGAATCCTTGTCGGTAGAAACGTTGTCTATCCCCCACCATTGTCAGCAACTTGCAATTTCGGGGCGTCTCCGACTTGTTGTAAACGGATCATAATGAAGCACAGCTTGGTCTTAATCACCAATGGAAAAGGCTTTATTGCCAAACTCAACTTGTGCATGGACTTGTCCAAAGGCCATAGAACAGCGGAAAACTATTGTAAGGAGAGTGAGACTTTTTTCATAGGCCAACCTAAGATATAACATCATTCAGAACTGGTAAAAACATACTCAATGGTGAATCATGTATTCACCCAAACGGGTGAATTATCATCAGACTGGATTTTTTCTTAATTCAAATACGGTGATTTCGGGCATAATTCCCACTCGGCCGGGGTATCCTATGAATCCGAATCCGCGATTGACGTAGAGTTTTTGCTTCCCCTCTTCATACAATCCTGCCCAACGCGGATATACATACTGCACTGGACTCCATTTAAGCCAAGGAATATCGACTCCAAATTGCATTCCATGCGTGTGGCCAGCCAAGGTTAAATCTACTTGCTTTGGGTGATCTATCACCTTTTCGTCCCAATGATGTGGATCGTGCGACATCAGGATAGTAAACTCCCGATCCAAAACAGGAAAGGTCTTGTCCAGATCGCCTTTTGATGGAAATGGTGGATTGCCCCAGTTTTCTGCCCCTGCTAGTCGAATACTGTCCTTTCCTTTGTTCAAAAGCAGACTTTCATTATTCAATAAGTTAAAGCCCATGGTCTTGTGATGATCCATGATCTTCTGGGTATTGTCAATTTTATCTTGGGGAGCTTCCCACTCTTCGTACTCGCCGTAGTCGTGGTTTCCCAAAGTAGAGAATTTACCGAATGGCGCAGAAAGCTTACCAAACATGTCCATATAAGGCTCGATTTCATATGCCATTCCATTCACCAAGTCTCCAGTAAATAGTATTAGGTCTGAGTTTTGCTTGGCGATCAAGTCAACCCCTAGTTGGACAGCTTCTGAGTTATCAAAGCTTCCTGAGTGGATATCAGAGATTTGGGTGATTGTAAATCCATCAAAAGCTTCTGGAAGATCGTCGTAGTATAATATCTGCCTATGAACTTTGAAGTTGTACTTCCCTTTCACCATTCCCCACAACATGGAGGTGAATGGCAAAGCAGCAAGTACCAAGCCCGTTTGACCAATAAATCTTCTCCTCGATTGATCTACAGGTGTCCTTCTTTGTTTGCGCAAAGCGCGAACCGTTCTATCGCCAAGCCCAACCACATCTTGAATTAGGAGAAAGGCTATATAAAACAATTTGGTCACGAGGAAGGTCATAAACAGACCGATAGTTATGTTCTCGTAAATATCACGATCGTACATGCCGTCGCGCGGATCGACAAACATGTTGAAAAGCATAATTGAGGCGATAACCCAAGAGAATATATTGATTGCCCAAACAGATAAGCGAACAAATCGAGGGGCATGCTTCAAACTACCTCTCAGGCTAGTAGAAACGTAAATATCTACTAGTAATATTATTGTTGTGACAATGGTGAAAATGATGGTCTGCTCTGACATTTACTCCTATTTATTTGGCAGACGAATATACCCCAATTTTGTTTCAAGACCGACTGTTAAAAGGTGCGAATTTTTCGACTTTCATTGCTATCTCATCTTCAATGAAAGATGCATAATCATTTAGAATTGTCCTATTTTGGTCGAAACAAAAGGTCAGTATGAATCAAGACTTCTGTAACACGCAAGGTTATCTAAATACAGCTGGTGCGGGGCTCATATCCAATTCGACGGCTGAAGCTGGAATCAAGTTCATTCAAGACCTCCATTCAAGCGGAAGTACAGCCTTTTTAAAATGGAGAGAACAGTGCTTGCCAAAATTATTTGCCAAAGCAGCGACGCTTCTTGATGCCCAAGAATCCGAATTGGCTTTCCCTCCCAATCTATCATTCTCTCTACAAGGAATTATCTCGGGAATACCGAGTACTTCAAAAGTCTTTCTTATTGAAGATGACTACCCTTCACTTACCTTGCCTTTTAGATTAGGGGGATACTCCATAGTTAAATCAGGCCCGACTTCCATTGCTGATTACCAAGATCATATAGAGGCTCAAATAGAAATACAATTAGTTGACATTGTCGCAGTTAGCCACGTCCAGTTCAAGTCTGGGTTCACACTTGATCTTGATCGACTTGGGCAATTTTGTCGTTCAAAAGGCATCATTTCAATTGTTGACTGCACCCAGAGTTTAGGTGCTATTCCTATCTCGTTCAAGAAGAGTCAAATCGACGTTCTCATTGCTAGTAATTACAAATGGATGAACGCAGGATTCGGATCAGGAATTGTGGCTGCTACGGAAGGCTTCTTCGACAAGTATCCCAGTAAATTTGGCGGGTTTGGGAGTTTTAGAATGCAAGATGGCCAATTGGTATATCCCGGCGGTATTCGATCCCTTGAGCCCGGTCACCAAGCCTATTCTAGTTTGTCCATGCTAGAGATAGCCATGGACGAAAAGATTCATCTTGGTGTGGATAAAATATGGGATCACAACTCTAAACTGGACCATCTGTTGGCCGAAGGATTAAAGAAATTAGGAATGAGTAGGCTTGAAAAAGGAACAGCGAGTTGTCAATCGTCAATTTCTGTGATCTCTTGCAATGAACAGGTAGGTACTGGTCTGGCAAAACGAGGAATCGTGAATACTTTTACTGAAGGTCATTTGCGCATAGCGCCGCATTTTTATAACGATGAAAGCGATATTGAACTTTTCATAAATAGCCTTGAAGAAATTAACTCAAAAGCAACTGTGCCAACGTCCCTATTGTTTCTTGGAAAAAAACAACCATTTCAGCTTCACTGAGCTCGCCCGCTTCTAAAGTAGCGCCGTTCCAGTCCGGGTTTCGCCATTTTCCAAGAGTTAGGTTGGCCATGTTATCCAAACCCACTCCATCGCGTCTCCAAGCAGTGGTAAAGAGGTAGAAATCATCAACCATAGCATCGGGAACAGCCATACCGACGCCAATTGAAGATACAAGCGCATTGTCTTCAACCTGTGTAATTATCATTGACCCAATATCAAAATGATGCGGCCAAACTCGGATTTCCCGCGCTGCTGCAATCGGGTTTAAGACAGTAGAAAGAGCGTTTTGAACAGCAGTCCGCATGTCAGAAAGCCTCTGGAGCTCGTTGCTATCTTCCTCCGGGAAGACCATATCCATTTCCATCGCAGGATACGGAAGTTCGTATTGAATATCAAAATCCAAATCACCTTCAATCCCAAGTAAATCAGTTTGTTCTTGAATCCAAAATAGAATTGCATCATGTCTGCTACCGCCTAGATAAAGCGAAGCCAGAACATCAACATTTGTATCCACAAATTCCAAGGAATAGGACGAATAGTTGAGAGCTAAAGAAATTTCCTTCGCCTCGTCTATTGGCCGGCCGACCATAGCGCATGCTGCAGAATCCCACCGCATATTGGTATGGTTCCCGTCCGGAACACTTTCCAAAAAGCTTTTTCCAACAGCCGCTATATATTGCGCTGCTTGGTGCATTACGTCGTACATTCTTATTTTGGTTTAGTGCTTTTCAAGGATAACATCAGCAAAGTAATCCTTTGTATCAGTAAGCCACGCTTGAATATTCATACCAGTATCCTTGATCAAGGTCTCAACTAGAGGGCGATCATATTTTCTTGAAATCTCAGTATGAATGACTTCGCCTTCGGCAAATGAAAAGCTGCATCCAAGCGCATTGATGGTTACGGATTGGCTTACTTTACTGCGCAAATAACTAAGTGCAATGCCTCGCTCCTCATCGTATCTCGGAGCATGCTCAAATTGATCTAAGTCGAAATTGGCATCTAGGTCATTGTTGATTCGACGCAATAAATTCAAATTGAAATCCCGTGTATTTCCTTGGGCGTCATTGTAGGCAGGAAGCACAATGCTTGGGTCTTTCTTTAGGTCTATGCCAAGTAGCACCTTATCCCCTTTTCGCAGACAATTGGCCAACTGACTAAGAAAGTCCCGAGCTCTGTCATCTAGCATATTGCCGATTGATGAGCCGAGGAAAAGCACCAGTTTAGGATTGTCAGTGTCTGTAATCTTAAGCGCTTCGAAATACTCTAGATTTCTTATCTCAATTTCCATGTCAGGCATAGCAGCAGTCATGCTTTTATGCAGCAACTCCAATGCGTTATTAGATATGTCTACCGGAATATATTTGAAACTAGATTTGGGAAGTGCTTTTAGCAAATGAACTGTCTTTGAGCCATCACCAGCTCCTAACTCGATTAGGTCAAATTTATTGGAAAAAGCCAATAACTTAATCAGTTCATCTGTTCGTTGAGCAAAAATATCCATCTCTGAATCGGTCAGATAATACTCAGGAGAATCCATTATTTTGACAAAAAGTTCGTCTCCAATTTCATCATAAAAATACCTTGAAGGCAAAGTTTTCTCTGTCTTATTAAGTCCGCTACGGACTTCTTCTGCAAATTCTGTCAATGTATCAATCACTTTTTAACTAATCTAATTCCTGTTACTTGCCACCTTAATCCGGCATGAAAGAAGTTTCTATAACTCTTTCGACTATGGCATAATGCCGTTGCTGTTGACGCCCCACGAAGAACCATTTGATTCATCATGAATTTTCCATTGTACTCCCCAAAGGCGCCTTCGGGCTTTATATATCCGGGGTAAGGCAGATAGGCGCTATTTGTCCATTCCCATCTTGTGCCCCAAGTCAATTTATTGGCAGCTGCTTCCCATTCAAATTCAGTAGGAAGCCTCATTCCTCTCCATTCAGCAAATGCCGCCGCTTCGTAAAAGCTTATGTGAGCCAATTGGTCATCCAGATCTATCGTTTGGTAACCATTCAACGTATAATGGTGCCATCCGTTGTCTTCCTTGAACCAGTATAGTGGCGCTTTGTATTTATTTTCTTTCAACCAAGTCCAACCTTCATCAAGCCATAAATCGCTATTTTGGTAGCCCCCGGCTTCTATAAAATTGATAAACTCTGCATTGGTGACGAGGCTATTTTCAATTTCATAGTTGTGCAAAAAAACCTTGTGAACTCCAAGCTCATTATCGTATGCAAACCCTTGCCCATCGTGTCCAATTTCATAAAGGCCTTCAGGCATAGCGGTAAATCCATAGACCTTGTTTGACACATGCACCAAGCTGGTATGAGCATCATATTCCGGCATTAAGGGATTACAACCCAAAACATACTTGATGTCCGTGAGCATTAATTCTTGATGCTGCTGCTCATGATTGAGTCCAATCATCAGAAGTCCTTGCACTTCTTCAGGACAACTTGATGAATTGAGCAGGGCTATCATTTGACGATCCACATGATTGCGGTACAAATATATATCCTCTGTAGTTGGTCGGGATAAATTACCCCTTTCTGAGCGGATCACGCGATTGCCCATCGCATTGTAATAGCTGTTGAAAACAAAGGCATATTGTGGATGGAAAGCTTGGTAGTTGAATACAAACTTGTCTAGAATAAAAGCTTCGAAAAACCATGTTGTATGCCCCAAATGCCATTTGGCGGGACTTACGAAAACCTCAGGTTGCACAACCATGTCCTCAGCCTTCAAAGGCTTGCATATCTTGGTTGTCCGCTTACGCACTTCACCGTAAAAGGAAGCAGAGCTCAATGAGAATGAGAGCTTTTTAGACTCTTTTTCGTGTACAGGAATCATCATGTTTACCTAAGTCCAGGCAAAATAAGCCAATATAAATCTGAAAATGCTACTCTAGTTGAAACATCTTGGACAAATTAACATTACTTAAGCCAAGAAATGCCATAGGAGACAACATTTATAGCGCTATGGACGATCTTAAGTTAATCGTGAACTGAAGCACTTATGTTTGCACTATGGAAATTTTGTTCGAAGACGAACATATTGTAGCTATCAACAAACCCCATGGTCTGCTGGTACATAGGTCTGAAATTGCACGTGATGCTACAGAATTTGCAGTGCAAATGTTACGCGAATTTTGCGGCGTGAAGGTTTATCCGGCACATCGGCTTGATCGGAAAACGAGTGGCGTCTTATTGTTTGCAAAAAACCCAGAGATGCTTCGAGCACTCAATGCACAGTTTCAAGCGAAAACCATAGAAAAGACCTACATGACAATTGTGCGCGGACATGCAGAAGGACGAGGCAGCATCGATTATGCTTTACAGAATGAAGCTGGAAAAATACAAGATGCCGTCACAGATTTCAAGCTGCTGACTAAATTTGAAATACCTTTTGCTTTTGGCAAGTATGAGACATCACGATATAGTTTGCTTGAAGTGACGCCACTTACGGGTCGAATGCATCAGATTCGCAGGCATTTAGCGCATTTACGTCATCCTATCTTAGGAGACCGTCCGCATGGATGCAATAAGCAGAACAAGCTTTGGAAAGAGAAGTGGGACATGACAAAGATGATGTTGCATGCTGAAGTTTTGGTTTTCGACCATCCATACTCTAACAACAGACAAAAAATCCATGCATTCAAGTCTGCCGAATTTGAGCGAGTTTTGTCAATTTTACAGC
>JBLHIB010000108.1:0-12078 GCA_047615865.1 Gammaproteobacteria bacterium | reverse complement strand
TTGGTCTCCTTCTTTTAACGTCAATCTGCAATACAAACCTTGTGATCAGCAATTGGGGCATTGGGTATAATCAACGAGTGAACATAAAAGACGACCCTATCTTGACCTAAACACAAGAAGAGTTCGAACAAATGCATCTAACGAGTCAAACTGCACGGCATTTGAGCGCAGCGCTATACCATTTCCAACTGGTCAAAACAGACATGAGAAATGGAGCTGAATTGAACTGTATTAACTCCACAATAGAAATACCAAACAAAATTCCTGATTTAAATGCATCATTGTTGCATTTAAGTCCTATCTTTGCCATTCATAAAAAAAGAAAAATGAAGACCACCACGCCATTATTATTGATTTTTGTGCTCGCGCTATTGTGCAGTACATCTTGTAAAAAAGACCAACCAGAAGATCCTATTATACCAAATGAGGAAGAGGTCATCACCACAATCAATTTCACATTAACTCCAGAAGATGGTGGAACTCCCGTTGTCTTGTCCTTTCAAGATTTGGATGGCGATGGTGGAAATACTCCTTCAATAATTGGCGGAACATTGACGGCCAATGCCACCTACAATGGGGAATTGGAACTTCTAAATGAATTGGAAGATCCTGCCGGTAACATTTCTGAAGAAGTTCTAGAGGAAGCCGAAGACCACCAATTCTTTTTTCAGACTTCATTTAGTGGTTTGAACATTGCATACAACGATGCCGACGCCAATGGCAATCCTGTAGGTCTGGAATCAATTTTGACCACCACAGAAGCAGGCTCTGGAACGCTAACAATCATTTTGAGGCATGAACCAAACAAGGAAGCTGCTCAGGTTTCAAGCGGTGATATTACAAATGCTGGCGGAGAAACAGACATTGAGGTAACTTTTGATATTGATGTTCAATAAACACCTCCTTCTTTTCATTTTAGGTTGCCTTTCTCCTATTCTATTTTTTGCTCAAAATTGTAATCTAGAGATTTCTGGATATGTATTGGACGTTGATTTAGGCACGCCAATTTCGTATGCCACTATTTACATGAATGAAACCAAGCAAGGAAATGCGACCGACAGCCTTGGATTTTTCAGCTTGCCGACTTCTTGTGAGGGTCAATACAATCTGACTATAAGCCATATGGGCTGTTCAGTACAACAACTCTATTTGAACCTTATTGGAGACACTATTCTCACTGTGTTTCTAAAAAAGAACAAGCAACTTCTGCCTCAAGCAGAGGTTGCTGTTCAAGGTAGAAAAAGCACAACGCAGTATAGTCAAGTAATCAATTCTGAAGTTGTATCTCAGAACTCTGATAAAAATTTGGCCACCATGCTTGAGAGCATATCAGGGGTGAGTACTATTAACAATGGCAGTGGAATTTCAAAGCCTGTGGTGCACGGCCTATATGGGAATCGACTTACGATATTGAACCATGGAATTCCACAAAGCGGCCAGCAATGGGGTGCAGACCATAGTCCCGAGATAGATCCTCTTGTGGCCAATCAAATTACAGTCGTGAAAGGTGTTGGCGCTCTAGAGTACCAAGGAAGTTCTTTGGGGAGCATTGTATTGGTTGAATCGAGCACGATTGAACAAAACACCCAGACAAATGGTGCCGTCCGCTATTTCTTTGAGTCGAACGGTCGCGGTAATGGGCTCAATTTTAACTTGCAGCGCTATGGAAAAAAGATGTCTTGGAGACTTGTTGGCACCGCGAAAAAAAGCGGCGATAAACGAACGTCAAAATACTTTTTGCGCAATTCAGGAAATGAGGAGGCCAATGTAGCCTTGCAATTGGAAAAGACTTGGAGTAAAAACAGGAAAAGCGAGTTATATTTCAGCTCATTTAATGCGGAATTCGGTCTGCTCAGAGGCTCTCAAATAGGCAACCTAACTGATTTGGAAGAAGCTTTTAGCCGTCACACACCATTTTTCACAGAGGACGAATTTTCCTATTCGATTGACGCCCCTTCCCAAAAAGTCAACCATCACATGCTTAAACTACGTCACAATCATGTGATAACCGAGAAGCACAAAATTGACTTTGTATATGCTGCCCAGTATAATTTGAGAAAGGAGTTTGATGTGAGAAGGAGCGGAAGAACTGATCTACCGGCCATGAGTCTGAAGCAAATTTCAAACTTCTTTGAAGCCAAGTATCAAAATTATTTGGCCAATAACTGGGAATTAAAAGCAGGTATTCAATTGAATCGAGTGGACAACGAAAATTTGCCAGAAACAGGCATTCTGCCCTTAATTCCTGACTATATTTCGAATGAGGGCGGAATTTTCGGTGTGATAGCCAAGCATTTTAGAAAAACTGAACTAGAATTTGGTGCTCGTTACGATTTGGAAAATAGGAAAGTGGCCACAATATCAAAATCTCTACCGCGAGAAATTGTTCGATATGACAATGACTATGGTAGTCTGAATACTTCCGGTGGTATAACGTATGAATTTGCAGAGAACTGGACAGCAGCATACAACATAGGCTACGCTGAAAGAAACCCCGAAATCAATGAATTGTATAGCAATGGATTGCACCAAGGAGTGAGTGGGATTGAAGAGGGAGATCCAACACTAAAAAAGGAAGTTTCGATTAAAAACACCTTCTCCGTGAAGGGGAATATCAAGCAGAAGTTTTTTGTGCAAGCCTTGCTCTATCAGCAGAATATATCAGATTACATTTTTCTGATTCCGCAAGATGAAATAAGATTGACTGTTCGCGGGGCTTTTCCAGTATTCAAGTACGAACAAACAGACGCCCAACTTTATGGATTTGATTTGATGGCAACCTATCAAGCCACGGAGAAAGTCAATTTAGTTGGCAAGTACAGCTACCTCTGCGGCCATGACCAGTCAAACAGCATCCCATTGATTTATATGCCTTCAAACAACCTCTATGGAGAATTAAATATTGAACTTCCCAAACTAGGTTTTCTACAAAAGATAGAATTTCAACTGAATAGCAAGTACGTTTTCATGCAACGAAACCTGCTTGCCTTCCAAGATTTTGTGGCTCCCCCGGAATCATACAATTTGTTAGGGGTCAGGTTGGCCGCTGAAAAACAAATGCGTAAAATTGGCGTAAAATTGTTTGTGAGAGCAGACAATTTGCTCAATACGAGTTACCGCAATTACCTGAACAGACAAAGATATTTCGCAGATGATTTGGGGTTTAATTTGGTAGTGGGCATTAATACATCATTCTAAACAATTGACTCTGATGGTACAACATGATGATTTAGCAGCATTGTTGAGAAAACGAAACCTCAAGGCAACTGCTACGCGCATAAAAGTTCTCTCTATTATTGACAATTATTCAAACGCCATTCCTTTTTCAAATCTGCAAAGTGAGTTGGACGATTTTGATCGAGTTACGCTGTATCGAACAATTCAGTCTTTGGTCGAAAATGGCATTATCCATAAAGCCCTAACAGAAGCAAACGAGACTTACTACGCCTTATGTGACCGTGAGTGCTCTTCTGGCAAGCACAACCATGATCACGTTCATTTTAAGTGCACTAGTTGTGATGTGGTCAGCTGCGTTTTACCGGCGAATCCTATTGGTATTACCATTCCAAATCACATTATCGATAATTTCAAGATTGAAGCTACCGGGATCTGTGTTGCTTGCGCTCAGTAGGTTCTTATCACAAGGTACAAACAGTTCAAAACACCATTTATGTATTGTTCATTGGTGTCTCCTTATTTTCATCATTCCACCTCCAATAAAAATCCTAATGACCAGCAATTTGGGTGTTGCGTTGAGCACAAGCAAACATAAAAGACGACCCTAGGTTGGCGCATTTGCAAAGCGCATTGGAAACAAATACTTTTGAGGCTTCAAACAGCTTTGCATTTGCGCGCAGCGCCAAACCTTTTCCAACGGCCCATAGTCGAAATGAAAATCTCCGTAATCATCCCGTGTTATAACGTCGAACAGTTCATTGAAGAATGTATTGATAGTCTGCGCGCTCAAAGCTTTCAAGATTTCGAGGTGATCTGTGTAAATGACGGAAGTTCTGATCGTACGGGTGAACTCCTCGATAAGTTGAGCAATGAATCTGAACTTGACATCAAAGTTATTTCGCAAGAAAACAAAGGTGCCTCAAGCGCGCGGAATCATGGGTTGAAACATGCTACGGGAGGCTATATTCAATTCCTGGATGCGGATGACCTGCTGACTTCAGGCAAACTCGAACATCAACTGGAACTGATTGAGGGCCAAGACAATCCGAGTGTTATTTTCGGGAGTTATCGGCGTGAGACTTTGCAAGGTAAGGTTGTGCGCGAGCGGAAATATGATGATGGCAAAAGCCTTGATGTCTGGCATTCGCTTATGCGCACCGACTTGGGAATTACATCGGCGAATTTATTCAAGGCTGATCTATTTAAAAATGGTATTCAATGGAGTGAACATCTTCGCAGTTCGCAAGAATACGATTTGATGTTTCAGATTATGAAGCAGCATAACAATCTGGTATTTGATCCAGAGGTAAAAACGATAATTCGTGTCCGGGAATCGGGGTCTATTTCGCAGACCAACATCGATCAAAAGTGGGAACGTTATGTTCAACTTCGGGTTGATATAATGGACTATTTGAAGGAAAAAAAGCCAAAAATGGTCAAAAACGGCCTTTATCAGGTCTTATTTGATGCAATTCGCATGTTTTATCCTCACCAGCCTGGGCGCGCGAAACAATTTTACAAAGAAGCTATTCCGTCAAATTTCACTCCAAGTCTTTCGGCTGTCACTGGCCATACTTATATTCGTTTATTCAGGCTAATGGGATTTGCTGGAGCTGAGAAAGCGCGAGCAATGATCAAATCGAAAAAGGCAGAGTAGATCATTTTGAGTAAATTTCGCACCAATCAAAGCATAGAATCATGAAAATAGTCACAAGAATAATATTGCTGATTGCAATGAGTGTTTGCTTCGCTCATATAGCTCATTCTCAGGCTTACACCTCTTATTTTACTGGAAATAGCGCAGACACCATCACTTCTCCATTGGGTGGAATATGTTTAATGGGAGGAGCATCAGAGGATGATGAAGCGATGAAATGGTTTTTGCACAAGGCAAATGGCGGAGACGTGCTTGTCTTGCGGGCTAGTGGTTCGGATGGTTACAATGACTACTTTTATTCTGATCTAGGAGTTGACTTGAATTCTGTGGAGACAATTGTATGCAATTCGGCTGCTGCGAGCACTGATGAATATGTTCTTGATAAGATCGCCAAGGCCGAGGCTATTTGGTTTGCTGGCGGAGATCAATGGGATTATGTGAGTTATTGGCGCAATACGGAAGTCGCCTATTTGGTGAATGAAGGCATCAATGAGCGAGACATTGTCATTGGCGGAACTAGCGCAGGAATGGCCATTCAAGGTTCCTATTACTTTTCGGCTCAAGCTGGAACAGTCACCTCTAGTGAAGCTATGGCCAATCCCTACGACAATGATGTTCAGGTCGCTTCGGAGCCATTTTTGGAAAACGAATATTTACAAGGAGTCATTACCGATACCCATTATGACGATCCAGATCGACGCGGTCGGCATATGGTTTTTCTCGCAAGAATGGTCACCGACGATGGCATTCTAGCCAAGGGAATTGCTTGCGACGAGTACACCGCCGTGTGCATTGAACCCGATGGAGTGGCTCATGTTTACGGCGAATATCCGAATAGCGACGACAATGCTTATTTTATTCAAGCCAATTGTGGGCTCGCCGATTTTGCTCCTGAAGTGTGCGAGCAAGGTTCTCCATTGAATTGGAGTTTATCGGGTATGGCCTGCAAAACATACGTGGTTAAAGGAACTGCTGACGGCAGTAACACGTTCGATTTGAACAACTGGCAGACAGGCAATGGAGGAAGCTGGGAGCATTGGTCGGTTGATGAAGGAACCCTTGTAATTCAAGTAGGAACCGCGACTGATTGCACGAATTCTATTGGGTCAACCGCAACGGTGCAAGATCAGGTAAAAATCTATCCAAATCCGGCTACTGATTTCTTGGTAGTAGAATTCACTAATCCGAACAAGTCCTTGTGTAAAATTGAAATCACAGATGCTCAAAGTCGGACTGTCAAAATTGTGCCGAACATAACAAGCGAGAAGTTTACGATAGATACTCTGGGGCTAGCAGCGGGGCATCACTCGATTTTTCTCCAATGTGGAGAAGACAAGAGCTTTTTGGGGCACTTTATTGTCAAATGATTTAGCACAAACAAATTGGCCTTGCACCAGAGGCCGACAATTATCTATTGCGATCCAGTCGTTTTCATTCGAATACGCTAGCAAGTCTCAGGATAAGTAATTGCATGACTCCTTAAAAACGACCTCCAATTTGCAACAACTTTCTCGCACATCAAATTGACCTTTCAGCTAGCACTTTTTCTATATTGCTCATCCAAAACCAACAATATGAACCGACGCTTCTCCCTATTCTTTCTTTCATTTATGGTATCCATTTTCTCTCAGGCTCAAGAGGAAGATAAATGGGATGTGAACGATCCGCAGGGTGACTGGGTATTTGAGGAATTGAAATTCACGACAGACGAAGGAACCTGGATGAACTTGGACGTAAGTCCAGATGGAAAGACGATCGTTTTTGACATGATTGGAGATATTTATTCGATGCCTGTTACTGGCGGAAAGGCAACTGCTTTGCGGACTGGTCTGGCGTATGAATTGCAGCCGCGATTTAGTGCAGATGGTAAGAAAATTTGTTTTACGAGCGATGCTGGCGGCGGCGACAATATTTGGGTCATGAATACTGATGGCTCGGATGCTGAGCAGATTACCGAGGAATCCTTTCGTCTGGTCAACAATGCGGTTTGGACTGCCGACGGAAACTACTTAATCGCTCGAAAGCACTTCACTTCAGGCCGATCACTTGGAGCAGGAGAAATGTGGATGTATCACATTACCGGAGGAAGTGGAAGCCAACTTACAGAGAGAAAGAACGACCAACAGGATGTCAATGAGCCTTGTCTGTCTGCAGATGGCAAGTACCTCTACTTCAGCGAAGACATGTATCCAGGAGGGAATTTCCAGTACAACAAAGACCCGAACAAGCAGATCTATGTGATTAAGCGTTATGAATTTGCAACTGGAGAAATCACCCAAATCACGGGTGGACCGGGAGGAGCTGCTCGTCCGCAAATATCGCCTGACGGCAAGACGCTTGCTTTCGTGAAGCGTGTTAGAACTAAAACGGTATTGTTCACACACAACTTGGAGACTGGAGAGGAGAGACCAGTGTTCGACGGATTGAACAAGGACCAGCAGGAAGCTTGGGCAGTATTTGGAGTTTACACGAATTTCAACTGGTTGCCAGACAATGAGCATTTGATCATCTGGTCGGGTGGAAAGATCAACAAGGTCAATACCAGCAGTTCTTTGGTAACTGATATTCCATTTTCTGTGGATGTTGACATGAAGATTGCGAAGGCTCTGGAATTTGAGAATGAAGTGTCTCCTGATGAATTTAATGTCAAAGTCATTAGACATGCGGTGACTTCACCTGATGAGAAGTCAATGGTATTTAGTGCTGTGGGATACTTGTGGCGCAAGTCACTTCCAAAAGGGAAGCCTGTGCGTTTGACGAAAGCAACAGACTTTGAATTTGAGCCTGCATTTTCTCCCGACGGAAAGGAGATCGTCTTCGTGACATGGAACGACCAAAATATGGGCACGATATGTAAAGTCCCAGCTAAAGGAGGAGCACCAGTCAAAATATCGACTTCTAAAGGAATTTATCGAAGTCCAGCCTACTCTGCTGATGGAACGAAGATCGTTTATAGAAGGGAGAATGGAAATGGGGATCAAGGTTATGCCTTTACCAAGACTCCTGGAATCTACGTCATGAAAGCCGATGGACGAGAGTCGGCATTTGTATGCGAAGACGGCGAGTATCCGAGCTTCAATGCAAGCGGCGATCGAATCTATTATCAAACTGGAGGAACATACTTTGGCAACCTTACTAAGTCATTGGAAAGTGTAAACCTCAACGGAGAAGATGAGCGCACCTTGCTCACTTCGAAGTACGCCAATCGCCTAGTACCAAGTCCAGATGATCAATGGGTGGCATTTTCGCTTCTGCACAAGGTCTACCTCGCTCCTATTCCAGCAACTGGTCAGACAATAGACATTGACAACAGCACGAGCGCTGTCCCCGTAAGTCAGCTTTCACGCGATGCCGGAATCAATCTACATTGGTCGGCGGATAGTAAGAAAGTTCACTGGACACTTGGAGAGGAGTATTTCACCAATAAGGTAGAAGAACGCTTCACATATTTACCAAATTCTCCAGACAGCGTTGCTCCTATGGATAGCGTTGGCGTCCGTGTTAACCTCAATTTACCTACCGATCTCCCGAAGGGAATTATTGCGTTTAAAGGAGCCCGAATCATCACAATGAATGGCGATCAAGTCATCGAAAACGGAACGATATTGGTCGAAGGGAATAGGATCACTGCTATTGGAGAGTCTACTGAAGTTGAAATTCCATCGGGCGCACTTACTTATGATGTAGAGGGCAAAACTATCATGCCAGGTATCGTGGACGTGCACGCGCATATTGGCGCATTTCGCAGCGGACTATCTACTCAGAAACACTGGCAATTCTATGCCAACCTCGCTTATGGCGTTACCACAGCTCACGATCCATCGGCGCATACAGAGACCGTCTTTGCTTTATCGGAGCTCGTGAAATCAGGTGAGGTTGTTGGTCCGCGTTTATTCTCGACCGGCTTCATTTTGTACGGAGCGGATGGCGACTTCAAGGCATCGATCAACTCTTTGGACGACGCTCGATCTGCGATTCGCAGGACTAAGGCGTTTGGTGCCTTGTCGGTAAAAAGCTACAACCAACCTCGACGAGAGCAGCGCCAACAAGTAATCCAAGCAGCTCGGGAGGAAAGCATCTTTGTCGTTCCTGAAGGCGGCTCGACCTTCTTCCACAACATGACTATGGTAGTTGACGGACATACAGGTGTTGAGCACAACATCCCTGTGGCTCCAGTATACAAGGACATTCTTACGATGTGGGGATCTTCTAACACGGGTTACACTCCCACACTCATAGTGAATTACGGCGGATTGAATTCGGAGTTCTATTGGTACCAGAATTCGAAAGTTTGGGAAGACGAGAAGTTGTTGAAATACTATCCACGGAGCATCATTGACTCACGATCGAGGCACCGCATGATGATCCCGCAGGAAGAATATGACAACGGACACATCCTTGTCTCGCAATCTTGCAAGAAGCTTTCAGATGCAGGAGTCAAAGTGAATCTTGGAGCGCATGGACAATTGCAGGGATTGGGAGCGCATTGGGAGCTTTGGAGTCTGAGCCAAGGTGGAATGACCAACATGGAAGCGCTCCGTGCGGCAACATTAAATGGCGCCGATTACATTGGCATGAGTAAGGACATTGGTTCGCTCGAAGTAGATAAACTCGCCGATTTGATAGTGCTAGAAGGCAATCCTTTGGAAGATATTTCCAATACCAACACAGTCACATACACAATGGTGAACGGCAGGTTGTATGACACAGCTACAATGAATGAAATTGGTAACGAACCAAAAGCGCGAACAAACTTCTATTGGGAGAACAACAACTACAACCGCGCCTTCCCTTGGCATCAGAAATCAAATGGCTTTATGACTCAAGGATGCGGCTGCCACGTGGGGGGAACGAACTAGAGCACAGTCATGAAATACGAATGGAGAAAGACTGAAAAACCTGTTTACATCCCTAAAACTAAGCCAGAGGTCATTGAGGCTCCAAGATGATTGCAGACCAGTGCTACATTTAGTTTTCAACCGTCAATCCTCACGTGACCAATATTTATAAAAAGCTTTAAGCACAGTCTGTTTCTGGAGCTGTTTCAAAGGCTTTACGGAAAGGCATGGTCTCTGAATAAGGGCCTTAGGCTTATGCATTTCCTCCAGAACAGGAGTAAATTGGCGGACAATCATTGCTATCGAGGATTATCGAACGCTGGAAGCCTGTATCGAATAAATATCGACTCGGGTAGCTTTCTCCATTGACCTGAAGACTAGTCTGAATACAAAACTTAGTATGGCTGTATTCCATTTCCAATTTGGCATAGTCTTCGAGGTGACTTGGCAATTCGTCATGGATGATCATTTGTTGGCTGGCATAGTCCATGACCTTTCTTGTCCCATCATCTTCTTCAGCTCGCTTCCAATGACCTTTAAACAAAAGACCCTACCAGATATAGCACAAGGAAAAGGCAACTGCAGCAGAGATTAAAATTTCCAGTGATTTAATACTTGAGTAATTATCCCCGAATTTAAAACAGTACAGTCTCTTTTCAAGCCAACAAAAAAACAATAAAGCCTGACTTCCTCAAACTGCTAATCCTTATTGATCGTCGTCTGAATTTTCTGCGATGTAATCAGACTTAAAAGAACGAAAAGAGTGAATGAGTAAAATCCAAAGAGCAGATTCGATTTGTTCGTGGTCAACATATCCAAATTGGTCGTAAGAGTCTCTAGTTGAGTAAGCTGCTCAGAAATGATTCCATCAAATCCAATGTAGGCCATAAATATGGCCATGACCATGACATCCGCCATTGACCATTTGCCAGATTTAAATACCATGAAAGAGATAAATCTATTGCTTTTCAATTTCTGATTGTGAAGGTAAATGCCCGAACTAATCAGTTTGGAAAATGGAAATAGCACACTGAACGTAAGAACGAGAAAGCCAACAGCAATCAAGTCTAATCTGCTTTGCATGATCATTAGTTCAACCACCTCTAGGATACTCTTACTCTTATAGTAGAGTACTTGATTCACGAACTTAACCTCTTCCCCAAGCAGGGAGAATGTCATCTCCGAAATTCGTGCATCGATTTCTATCATGGGAAGCAAAATTCCCAGAACAAGGAAAACTAGGCTTATAATCAAACCAATAGATAATTCGTAAACCTTAAACCCTTTCACAAAGGCGATGATCAACAAAGAAGCCGCAGCAATAATCACCAAAATGATCCTATAGGTGCGGCTTTCCGCTTCGACCTGTTTGATTGTTACTTCAAGATAGTTCTTCGTTGAAACTATGTCTTCTTGATTGTATCTCTCTACTATGCTTGAAACCTGCGAGTAATCGGTTGCTGAAAAAGTTTTATCAGCATATTCATTGAGCTTTTTTACCAGATACTCTTGAATTGCAGCTCTATTGTCTTTGTCACTAAGGAAGTTCAGAATCTGTTCAGTGAAAACGGGAACATCCTCTTTCATTACGCCGAACGTGCCTGTTATGTTGGCCACTCCACTTTGCAGAATCCCTAAAAAACTTTTCGACTTTTTTTCGTAGTAGCTCGCTTCAAGATCATTTATTATTACTGTTAAAAGGTTCGAAATCTTCGCCCGCATTTTCTCTCGGCTCGTATCATCAAGATCAAACTCTTCAATCTTTTTGGTCATGATATCTGCCAAAATCAGTTTCCATTCATCAACGTTGAATAGCCCATATTTGATTTTGGAAAGCTCAATTAAGTCTTGCTTTAGCTCGACTTTTTGTTGTTCTTGTTCATACGTCTTGAAAGCAACATACCCAGAAGTCAAAAGTATGAGAACGAGGGCAAAAAGTCGAAAGTTTTTCATTTTGAAATTGATTTTTGCTAAGGAAATAAGAAGGCTAGGATAAGAATAGTTGAGATTAAAAGTCCTTTTCCTTTTCGGATATACATCCTATTTATCAAGCAAAGAAACTCCATTGTTATCTGTAGTCAATACCTCACTCATGTAATCAAAGAAAGGACGAGTAGCTTTGAAGTATTTCAATACCTGATCTGCAAACCCTAGAGTTTCGACTTCTTTATCCGTAAACGTTTTGGAGACTACAAAAGACTTGTAGCGCAATAAATCAATAGCTGGATGATCCTTAGGGTAGCCCTTGGGCGCGGTCTTCAATTGCTGACCTCCCAATTCTCCAAAGTGTTTTTTGAAACTGGCAGAATTAATAATCTTGCGAAGTGGGGATGCATCAGCCGCAATTTCTTCGCGAATTCTCTTCAGGTCAGATGCGTCCGGCTGCCAGAATCCACCGCCCATCAT
>JBLHIB010000107.1:0-12081 GCA_047615865.1 Gammaproteobacteria bacterium | reverse complement strand
CAATTTGGGCTCGTCATCCACTCAGACAATGTAGAAACCATCTTGGTCTATCCGGCGGAATATACGCCAACAACGACTTCTGTTTTATGCAACAACCATGCGACGGGAGCCATTGAACTTAGCACGACTGGCGATGTTACTATTGAGGAAATAGCATGGAGTACAGGTGATTCAACTATAGCGTTAACAGAGCTGTGGGCGGGCGACTACATGTACTTTGCCCTCGATGAAAACGGATGTGAACTACTAGACTCGATTGTTGTCGACCAACCGGAGGCCCTGTGTTCAAGCGAGACTATAATTTCGGTGACATGCAATGGAGATACTAGTGGTTCGATCGTTGTGGAACCTTGCGGGGGAGTGCCGGATTATTGGTTGGACTGGGAGGATATCGATCCATTGAATTTAATTGCCGGGAGCTATTTCTACACGATCAATGATGGCAACAACTGTAGCTCAACATTTGAATTCAATATCGATGAGCCGGAAGAGTTGACGGCAATCATTGAAACGAATCCAGAAACAGAAGAATACTCAGGAAGTGCGACTATCATTATATCAGGAGGGGCAGAACCCTACGTCATCACTTGGAATTTAGGCGACCACACAGAAACAATTGGGGGTCTTGAAGCGGGGGTCTATACTGTACAGGTCGTTGACGCCAATGGTTGCATTTTGTACGATGAGTTCATCATAGAGTTCATGACAGGTCTGGAAGAAGCAGTGCAAGGACTTTTCACGGTCTTTCCCAACCCTGTATCTGACAATTTCATGATTGACAACCTCCCGGTAAATTGCAGCCTGCACCTCACTGATCTGAATGGTCGGCAAGTATGGTGGGCCAACTCTGCTTCGCAACAGAATTTCACGATTTCATCCTTACCTTCCGGTATGTACATTCTTTCTGTTCGCATGAATGAAATGAATCTATTCCGAACTGTTATTGCGAAACAGGATTAGGTCCAAACTGCTGCTTGAGGCCGGAGTCCTCAAACCTACATTTCACTACTTGAACTCCCCAAAAGCCTTTGACTTGATCAGGGAACTTTTTGGTTTTATTTTACAAATTACGTACTTCAATATTTGCGCTCGTCGCTAATATATCCCATAATTAATATATATTTCAGATGCAATTACGTACAGTGATTTATGGACTATCTTAAGGAAACCATCTCAACTATGTCAGATGAAGAACGTAAAGAATTTCGCGTCTTCATGCAACGTCAACGCGTAAAATCGGAAAGGAAGGACTTGGCATTGTTTAAGATTTTATTGAGTAAAGAGGAGTACAAGCCGCGCGAAATTACTCAGATGCTTTATGGCAAGCCAAACCTGAATGCATACCACACTTTGCGAAAACGATTGACGCGTGAGTTATTGGATTTTACGATGCTCAAGAGCATGGATGAAGACAATACGTCATACTCAACTATTCTGGGAATGATCGCCATGTCTAGACGCTTGCTCGATAAGAACCGACCTGACATCGCTAGGAGGTATTTGGAAAAAGCTGAAGCTCTGGCAAATTCAACGGAATCGTATGATTTGCTCGATAATATATTGAATTTACAGATCAAACATGCTCATGAATTGGACTTGGATGTTGAACAGATAATCAAGCATTGGAAGTTGTTCAGGGAGGAAGCTGAGATCGATGAAAAAGTGAATTTGGCCTATGGACTTATTAGGCAGAGACTGAACCATATTAAGCGAACTGGCGAACCTCAACATCTGCTTACAATCACGACCAATGCTTTGAAAGAATTGGATCTGGATGAAACGCGTGTTATGCGTCCTGCGTTGATGTACATGTTGGTTTCGATGACCCGCAGTGCAATTATCGCGACCAAGAACTACGTCTTATTTGATTCATACGTATGCAATATTTACGACCAGCTGATTGAGCGAGATGCTTTTTCAAAGAAGAATCACATTTACCATTTGTGGTTTCTGTATATGATTGCTCACGTAAAATACCGCAACAGGGATTTTGAAAAATCGAGGAAATATGTGAACGCATTGAATGGGCATATGAGTCACTACGGAAACATGCACTTCAATCGTTTTTATCCTCGATCTGTGCTGCTAGATGCGGCTGTTTATAGCTACATGAACGAGAATGGAAAGTCGATACACATTTTGGAGGAAGCCTTGACTAATCCACAACTAAATTTAACGGTAGAGGATCGCTGCAATATGACATTGAACTTGGCAGTTTACCATTTCCAAGGAGAGAATTACCGAGAAGCAAATAAGCTATTGCGGGACATTGGGCACACAGACAAATGGCTAGAAAAACGAGTAGGTATTGAGTGGCGGTTCAAGAAAAATTTGATCGAAATAATTGTCCAAGTTGAAATGGAAAATACAGAAATAGCACTGGCAAGAATATCCTCTATCGATCGATATTACAAAAGCTTTTTCAAAAACGAGATGTACCAGCGAGCGCGTATCTTTCTCGGATTCATCAAGCAAGTGATCGAAAAACCTGATTCTATTGTGACTGAGGACTTTGCTCAACATGTGAATCAGACCATTGTTCGTCTTCCTGGCGACAAGGAAGACATTCAAGCAATCACATTCTATTGCTGGCTAAAAAGCAAGATGTTGCGCAAGTCATATTATCCTGTCCTCATAGAAACTGTGCATTCCTTCGGCAGAAAAGAGGTTATTACATAGAAGGTTGACTACTTTTACATCAGGATGAGGGATTGACTAGACGATCTTTCAAAATACAACTCTCAACATGACTCGAATTCTCCTAGCCTGCATGGCTCTGGCATTTGTTTTCACTTCGTGCGAACCACGCTCACAGAAAGCAGCTGAATACAACGACAGTATTATCTCTCATCAAATTGCAATAAGCGATGCCTTTGACGCTTTGGACACAACTTTCAACGATTACGTAGCTGAAGATATGGATTATGCGCATCTCATGCTGCGATCGAAAATTGAAACTGGTCAGCGGGTGCTCGATACTTTAGGGAATTTCAAGAATGACGATGTCTTACTCAAAGCAGCTCGTGAGCTTTTCCTTTTCTATGAAGATATAAGCACTGCCGAGTACATTGAGATGATCAATATTATGAAGATTCCAGATTCTCTGTATTCGCAGGAAGACCAAGAATCGGCTAGTACTGTTGAGACTAAGATAATCTCGCGCTTTACTGGAGCTCAAAAGGAATTCACTGATATTCAGGTTGAATTTGGCGAGAAGTACAATGTGCTTTTTGTCGAGGACGAGGAAGAATAATTCTAGGCCTCTTTCAGCTTCTTAGGCTGCAATTTCTCCAATATCTTTACGGCATCGGCGATGTTGTTCACATTGGTGAATTTCATTCGAAGTCCACCGTTTTTCTCGTACATCTCCCCTTCACGAGGATTGTACTTCATGAACTCTAGAATTCCAGTAAAAGCCGCACTTTGGTAATAAGGAGAATCCTCGCGCGACACGAAGTAACCTATGAGTAAGCCGCTTTTGATGATGAGTTTTTCAAATCCTACATCGCTTGCAATCCATCGCAGACGGATGGTTTGAATCAAGTCCAAGGCTTGCTCTGGAAGGGCTCCGAATCGATCGGTCAATCGCTGCACAAAAGCCTGCAATTCAATTTCATTCTTGCAACCATCCAACTCCTTGTACAAGGTGATCCGTTCTGCGATTTGACTCACATAATCGTCAGGAAACAGGATTTCGAAATCGGTTTCCATAACCGTGTCTTTGACAAATTTCTGGCTATCGATTTCCTCTTCTTCGAGCATATCTTTGAACTGATCTTGCTTCAATTCCTGCATGGCCTCTTCGAGAATCTTCTGGTAGGTCTCGATGCCTATATCGGCCATAAATCCACTTTGCTCAGCGCCTAGAAGGTTACCTGCGCCTCGAATGTCCAAATCGCGCATGGCAATGTTCATTCCTGACCCCAAGTCGCTGAATTGCTCCAATGCTTGCAATCTCTTCCTCGAATCAGAAGGTAAAATGTGCATCGGCGGAGCCAGTAGATAGCAAAAAGCCTTTTTGTTCGAACGACCAACGCGGCCTCTCAGTTGGTGAAGATCGCTAAGACCGTAGTTCTGTGCCTCGTTGATGATGATGGTATTGGCATTTGCGATATCGATTCCAGACTCAATAATCGTCGTCGCCAAGAGCACATCGTAAGCCCCATCAATAAAATCTCCCATGATCTTTTCGAGCTTCGTTCCGTCCATCTGACCATGACCAATTCCGACGCGAACATCTGGAACCAATCGTTGAATCATACCAGCCATTTCTGTGATATTGGCAATGCGGTTGTGCACGATGTACACCTGTCCGCCCCGGCTAATCTCATAGGCCACAGCATCACGAATTACCTCCTCATTGAAAGGACAAATTTCCGTCTGTATAGGATAGCGATTCGGAGGAGCCGTGCGCAACATGGATAAATCACGCGCTCCCATCATGGAGAATTGTAGCGTTCGAGGAATAGGAGTAGCGGTCAATGTAAGCGTATCCACATTTTCCTTCATTAGTTTTAGCTTGTCTTTGACCGACACGCCAAACTTCTGCTCTTCATCAATGATGAGCAGACCAAGATCCTTGAAGTTTACTTTTTTTCCGACAATAGCATGTGTCCCGATCAAAATATCTACCTCTCCAGCCGCCAATTGCCTCAATGTTTCTGTTTTGTTCTTTGCCGACTTAAAACGATTGATAAAGTCAACCTTGCAAGGGAACTCTGCCAACCTGGCTTTGAAGCTTTTGTAGTGCTGCATGGACAGGATAGTCGTCGGCACAAGGATAGCTACTTGTTTGTTATCGGCAACCGCTTTGAATGCAGCTCGAACCGCGATTTCCGTCTTTCCGAAACCTACATCACCGCAAACAAGGCGATCCATAGGGAATTCATTTTCCATGTCCTTCTTCACATCCTCAGTAGCGGTCACCTGATCTGGCGTATCCTCGTACATAAATGAAGCCTCTAATTCCGTTTGCAAATAAGTATCTGGTGCAAACGCAAACCCTTTTGTAGACTTGCGTTGCGCATATAATTTGAGAAGATCGAAGGCGATTTCTTTGACCTTAGTTTTGGTCTTCTTTTTGAGGTTTTGCCAAGCCTGCGATCCCAATTTATTGATTTTGGGATCTCCGTCTTTTCCTGTGAATTTGGAGATTCTGTGCAAACTATGAATACTGACATAAAGCACGTCTCCGTCTTTGTATGTCAATCGGATAGCCTCCTGCTCTTTGCCGTTGTTTTCAATTTTATGTAATCCAGAAAACTTTCCAATTCCATGGTCAATGTGAACTACGTAATCTCCTGGTTGGAGTTGGTTGAGTTCGCGTAAAGTAAGCGCTTCCTTATTTTTGCTAAAACCGTCTTTGAGTCTAAAACGGTGATATCGCTCGAAGATTTGGTGATCCGTATAGCAGAGAATCTTGGTGTCTCGGTCTATAAAGCCTTCGGCAAATTCAGCAACCAAGGGCGTGAAATTCACCTCGTGGTCTTTGTCTTCAAAGATCGAATATAGTCGCTCAATTTGTTTGGGCTGACCGGACATGATCAGGTTCTTGTAGCCCTGTTTATGGTTGTTTGCCAGGTTGGTCCCTAGCATATCAAAGTTTTTATTGAAGGCAGGCTGAGGGATCATATCGAAGACAATCGACTCTCCATCCATGAAGTGTCGTGGGCTGCCAAACTCAACGCTTCGTGCATCGGTAGTTAGGTGCACAAAATCGTGTTTTCCCACGTACAATTCTTCTGGAGGCAAGTGATTGGTAAGCGTATCTAATTTATCATACTGGGTGCGAGCTTTTTCAAGTTCGGCCTCAATTTCATGGGCGCAACCTGAAAAATCTTTGTACCAAAAGATGGTATCCCCTCCAACAAATTCAAAGAAAGACTCACTACTTTCCTCGATCATCTTTTCCCCGAGACTTGGGATAATGGTAGCCTTGATCATTTTGGCAACTGAGAGTTGTGTATCTGGTTCAAACTTCCTGATACTCTCAACCTCATCTCCAAAAAATTCGATTCTATAGGGGTGATCGAAAGAAAAAGAGAACACATCTACAATTCCGCCACGCACTGAATACTGCCCTGGTTCGAAGACATAATCTACCTTGACAAAACCAAACTCATGAAAAGCCTCATCGAGAAAATCCATATCGAAGGTATCTCCGATTTTGATATCGAAAGTATTCTTAGTCAGTTGCTTTTTGGTGGTAACACGCTCTGCCAAGGCCTCTGGAAAAGTCACGATAATAAGTTGGTCGTGATCCTTGTTGATCTCATTGAGCACTTCAGCTCGCATTGAGATATTGGCATTTTCTACGGCTTCACTTGCATAGGGAACTCTTGCCGAACGCGGAAAGAATAGGATCTTGCTGTCCGGATAGAGATTCTCCAAATCGTTGGCCAAATAGGCTGCTTCTTCCTTGTCATTCAGGATGACCAAATGTGTTCCCGATAATTTCTCAGCTATGGCTCCTATGGCGATTGAACCGGATGATCCGATAAGACCTTTGAGGTGAACTTTTGACCCATTGGCCCGCAGTTTTTCCGTTGCCGAGCTTATCCGGTGGTCCTCTTCATAAATTGCTCTAAGATCACTAATCGTCACGCCGCGAATTTAAGGATGTTTCTTTGGTGAAGACAACAAGGAGCTAAAGATATTTGCGGTTGATTTCTAGGATATTTTGTCACTTGGCCTCCAAGTGACTGAGCGCACTATAATTTAGAATATGCATTCTCAAATTTGTCCTATGAAAACAAAACATGAGAGGATAAACAAAAAATTGAAGTTCGCCGTGTTAGGATCTCTAACCTTGGGCTTAGCTCCTTTTGTACCAGAACCGCATATTTATGGCAAGATCAAATGGGTGCTTGGAGGCGCCAAGGGCATGCAACTAATGGATTGGCTTGATCTCTGCTGGCACAGTTGGCCATGGATCCTCTTAATCATATTCGCAATTCAATGGCTAATAGCCAAAAGGAAGGTCGCTATTTAGACTGTCTAATTTTCAGAAACAGACTTTTCGTCAACCTCTTTCATATAACCTTCAGCTCGATCCATCATGCCAGGTGACCCAACGAAATATGGGATACGTTCATGCAATTCTGTAGGTGCTACGTCCATCACATTGGTATAACCGTCGGATGCTCGTCCTCCCGCTTGTTCGATGACAAATGCCAGTGGATTGCACTCATACAGCAACCTCAATTTTCCAGCTGGTGAAGGTGTTGTTCCTGGATAAATATAGATTCCTCCTTTGATTAAATTTCTATGGAAGTCGGCGACCAACGAGCCGATATAGCGACCTGAATAAGGTCTTCCTGTGCTCTTATCCGTCTCACGGCACCAATCCGCATACAGGCCTATCCCTGGATGACAGATCTTCAAGTTTCCTTCGTTGATCGAATACAATCTGCCGGCATCCGGAGTCTTCATATCGCGATGTGAAAGACAGAACTCACCGATAGATTGCTCCAAAGTAAATCCATTTACGCCTCGTCCTGTGGTATAAACCAACATGGTCGAAGAACCGTAGAGGACATATCCTGCGGCGACTTGTTTGTTACCCGGTTGCAAAAAATCTTCCATTGTAGCCGGTCCCCCAACAGGGCTTATTCTTCGATAAATACTGAAGATTGTACCAATAGACACATTCACATCAATATTGGAGCTACCGTCAAGTGGATCATAGAGTACGACGTACTTGCCGTTCATGCTTCGCTCATTGTCGAATGCCACGAATTCATCTTGCTCTTCAGATGCTAGTCCGCACACCATCCCTCCATTGCGGAAAGAATTCATAAAAACCACATCAGCCACCAAATCGAGCTTCTGTTGTTCTTCTCCTTGAATATTGGTCACCCCTTGCGCACCAAGAATATCTCCCAGTCCTGCTCGCTGCACTTTTTGATTGACAATTTTTGAAGCAATACCAATATCGGTAAGCAACCTGCTCAACTCTCCTGTAGCGAATGGAAAGTCGGCTTGGCGTTCAAAAATAAATTCGTCGAGAGTTGTGAGTTCGTGCATAGGGGTTACTTTTGATACAAATGTCGGATAAAACATCTAAAATTGGCGCCTCAACTTTCGTCTCTAACAGCGGCAATTGCATTGGTAAAAACTACAAAACCATCGGCCCTTAATTGCTCTGGTCTTTTTTGAAGGAGGTCACCTAAAACTTCAGGATCAACACCCACGAGCATTCCGCTCAATGAGTTTCTCAAAGTTTTCCGTCGTTGGTTGAAAGCAGTCTTAACGACTTTGAAGAATAGCTCTTCATCGCAATCAAGCCTTTTGACATCATTTCTTTTAAGTCGAAGGACACCAGACTGCACTCTAGGTGGCGGGTTAAATTCTCTTGCGTCGACAGTAAATAGATATTCAATGTCATAGAAAGCTTGAAGGAGAACTGACAAAATTCCATAGGCCTTCTTTCCTTCTGGGGATGCTACCCGTTCGGCAACTTCTTTTTGGAACATTCCAACGACTTCGGGCATTAGATCTCTGAACTCGTATACTTTGAAAAGAATCTGTGTCGAAATATTGTATGGGAAATTACCAATTACTGCAAAAGGCTCGTCGGTTCTTTCGTTCCAATCTACTTTTAGGAAGTCACCATCCAAGATAGACCCTTCAAGTTGGGGAAAATTTTCTTCGAGGTAGTCAATGGACTCACCGTCAATTTCTATACACGAAAGTTCGATGTCCTTTCGCTTCAATAGGTATTTCGTCAGAGCACCTGTTCCAGGACCAATTTCAACAACATTTTTATACCCTTTATGGACCTGCAAGGCATTGGCAATATCTCGACAAATGCCCTCGTTCATCAGGAAGTGCTGACCTAAATATTTTTTCGCTTTTACCATGGACTCAATTATGGTTTCATGATTTCAACAACATCAAGTAAGGTTCGGAAAGCGGCAAATTTACCTTGAAATTTTCGTGTATGCTCTTCCTGCAGACGCGGAGCTTCCTTTTCTTGGTACTCTTCTAATTTCTCAATGGACTCGCAAGTGTATTGCAAAGAATACGTCATTCCACCCTCCTCAAATGCTAAGACTTTTGACATCTTGCATTCAGAAAAATAACCAGTCTTCAACACATCGGGAATATGCTCTTCCCTCATCCAGGCTAGCCAATTAGCGTTGACCGACTCGTCAATATTGACGGTCACATTGTAAATTATCATGGTGCAAAGATAGGGCACTAACCTTCGGTTATGAATTGAAAATGAAAAATTCAGAATGAAAAACATTCATGGCAGAATTGAGAGAAACAGGGTCTGGGAATGAGTGGCTACATCTCAATCTCCTCACTTTTTGTCACTTTTGTTTTAGAGTGACCGCATCTCGACGACGCGGTATGACTTGCTCGTGATTGTTCGGCTTTCTTTCGTGCCGCTTTGCTCGATGACCGGGTTGAACGAGGAATTTTTAAGCAGTACACCATCGTACTAGGAAACTTTACTAGATAGAAACGGTCATTGAGCAAAGCGATAGCCGTATAGTTTCCTTTGGCCGTAAAAAAGAGAATCGTGTCGTCGAAATGCTTTCCTCTTTATATCGTGAGTCGTAGCTTTGCACTATCGATATTGATCCAATCATACTCTCCATCCCGATTTTCACCGTGCTTATCTTGGTAGAAATAATTTGGGACATCCGTCAAAAAAGGAAATCCCATGAGGGAAAGTACCGTTTGAACGACGCACTCACGAATATTTCTTGTGGAATACTGGATCAAGTTTCCGGTATCTTTTCTAAGATTCTTGTCATTGGGGCCTACGTTATTGCTTTTGAACTGGCCGGTGAGTTCCGTTCTTGGAGTATTCCTTCGAGTGGATTTTGGTGGGCGCTGACTTTTATCGCTGTTGATTTTGCATACTATTGGTCGCATAGAATTAGCCATAGCGTGAATCTGTTTTGGCTGGGACATGTGGTTCATCACCAGAGTGAAGACTACAATTTATCGGTCGCCTTGCGCCAAGGGCTTCTTCAAAAAGTGTTCATGTTTTGGATCTATCTTCCTTTGGCCTTTTTGGGTTTTCCACCTGAGTGGTTTGTGCTTTGCATGGCTTTTAACCTCTTGTACCAGTTCTGGATTCACACTGAGGTTATCGACAAAATGGGTGCTTTTGAAGCCGTTATGAATACCCCTTCTCACCACCGTGTTCACCACGGTCGCAATCCAGAGTACATCGACAAAAATCACGCTGGAGTTTTCATTATTTGGGATCGTATGTTCGGCACATTTGCGCAAGAAACTATTCGTCCTACATATGGAATCACCGCGCCCACGGAGAGCTTCAATCCAATTATAGCGCATACCAAACCTTTTGTTCAACTTGCACATGAGGTGAGCACTGTTTCTGGGTTTATGGATAAACTGCGCATGGTTTTTATGCCTCCCGGTTGGTACCCTGCCTCGATGGGAGGAGTCAAACCACCACCGCCAATTACAGGTGATGAGGTCAAATACAACCGAACTATTCCCAAGAATCTCAATGTGTATATCATCGTTCAGTACATCATTGTCTTGGGGATTACCTCTGGATTTCTATTCACTTTCCAAGAGTACAATACTAATCTGCAAGTCGCATTTGCCGCAGCTATCGCCTTCTTCGTTTTTACTTTGGGCGATGTCCTTGACAAGAATCCCCGCGGAAAGTATTTGGAGATTCTAAGACTACTTCTCATTTGCGGAATCGCTAGTTACGCAGCCTTTGCTGGAAGCCCATTGTTTTACATTCTATCGGCTATTTCCGGCCTCAGTTTGTTGTGGTTTCTTCAAATTCAAAAATCAATTTCAGATGAAATCAGGGATTAAAATCAGCTTTATCCTATACGCTATTGCCGCCCTCGTTCATGTGGCTACTTGTTATTTTGAAGAGTATTATCTGGTCAATCAGGTGTCGAAGGTTATGCTTATGCCCTTTTTGATTGTGGCTGTTTTATCCGCGCGAGCGCAAATGAAATATTGGGCACTTATTCTTGGAGCTTTGGCATTCTCTTGGGTAGGCGACATCGTACTTATATCCGAGGATGAATCGTTTTTCCTATATGGATTGGGAGCTTTCTTTATTGCTCATATTTTCTACATCGTGGCATTCCGGAAGTGCCGGGACGACAACCACGAAATCCCAATGATGAAACGTTATCCGTTTTTGGCTATTGTGATTGGTGTTGGAGGCGCAGCCATATTTTTCAAGGTAAAAGACGGACTAGAATCGTTGGAATTGCCTGTGCTGTTTTACACGCTCGTCATAGTCATCATGGCTATTCAGGCGCTTAACCGACACAAGAAAACTACTGCGAGGAGCTTCGAATTGGTGATGTTGGGTGCTTTGCTATTTATGGTGTCAGACAGCATTATTGCACTGAACCGATTCAATGCGACCATCGAATATTCGTCCGTGTGGATCATGCTCACATACTGCCTTGCACAATATCTAATTGTCAAGGGCATGATTGCGGCTAAGCCGTATGAAGTAATGTGATAAGACTACGAATTGCTGGTATGAAGAAACATGTCATTCTTTAAATTTTCTGCGCTTCCTCAATTTTTTGTCTTGGGCAGAAAAATGTGAAAGACGAGATCTTAGGGACATGGAGGCAAATCCAAGACACTACAATAACTCTTCGAATAAGCTCAGATAAATGGGTCTTCATCAAAGTTGATGTGAATGACACCATTTTCGATCATTACAATTCAACTCTTCATCGCCGAAATCAAATTGGGACTGGAGAATCAAAAGACTTGTATCAACTGGTTAATCCAAAAGATACTATACAGCTAAGAATTGATGGTTTTAAAGGTCCACAAATGCTTTACATTACGGACATGCAAAGCGAAACAGGATTCGGGTATAGAAGAATCAAGGACTAGGCCCAGACCTGACAAAGCATTTGACGCAAGTTGACTACTGCAACACAATTCGTTGCAAGCTACTTCCACTTTTTACAATGTACATTCCGCCTGGAAGATTACTCAAGTCCATTCTCATCGTTCCTGAATTGATAACCTGTTGAGAGAATACCAATCTAGAAGAAAGAGTATACACTTCCACCTTATTCGATTCAAGTGAAGGAA
>JBLHIB010000106.1:0-12091 GCA_047615865.1 Gammaproteobacteria bacterium | reverse complement strand
ACTCAATCCAGTTGTGGCATGGTCGTTGCATGGTGATAGGTAAGTTTAACTTAATACCTATTATCATGAAAGAACTTAAGAACAGATATACCGCCCTCAAGACTCAAGCAATGGAACTTATGAGTGCTGGAAAAATAAGCGCATACCTCGCCAAGCTTCAAGAAGTACACGACGTGCGCCTCCAATTGATTCAAATAGCTGCTGGTCACTGATCAGTGGGGTTAAATAAATAGGTTAAAGGTTGAAAAGGGCTATCTCATTGAGGTGGCCCTTTTCTCTTGGGCTTTTTTTTGCGCTATGCGCAAATGTCACTTCTCATTCTACTTACCCCAATCCCCTTGATCCGCAATCGCCCCGTTCAATCGGATTTTTACCATGGTTCCTAACGCGTTGCCAACACTGTCCTGTAGATCAGTGATTTCTAAACTTCGCGCTTCGGCACCGTTCAACAGATCAAGGCGTTCTTGAGTAACCTCGAGTCCCGCCGACTTATGGTAATTGGAACGCTGAGCCTTGTTTTGTGCTGCAGCTTTTCTTCCTATGCCATTGTCCCAGATCTCAACAATGAGGTCGTCTCCCTCTTGCGCAAATTTGATCAACAACTGACCGCCCTTTCCTTTGGGCATCAAACCATGAATGATGGCGTTTTCGGCAAAGGGTTGTATCACCAATGGTGGAATCAGAAAATCGTCTGTTTCTACTTCGCTCTCAATCTTATATTCAAAGCGATCCTCGTGCGTGAATTTTTCAATGTCCAAGTAATTCTCAAGCGCCGATATCTCATCCGCCAAGGTGATCATCATCTCTCGGCTGTTCTCCAAAGTCTGCCGCATCAGTTTCGAAAACTTGCTCAAATAAAGCCGTGCGGTTTTGGCATCTTCCTTGGCTATCAAGCCTTGAATGCTGTTGAGTGAGTTGAAGATAAAATGAGGATTCATCTGCAGTCTCAAGGCTTTTTGCTCGAGTTCAATGACTGACTTTTCGAGATTCAACTTCTCGTTCTTTTCACGAGCTTCCTGACGGATTCTTCCGACGCGAATAAAGTAAATGGAGATAGCGATCAAAAGTGCCGCCAGTATTCCAACAATTAAAAACCAGGTCTTTTGCCAAAATGGCATCAAAATATTGAAGTAAATGATCTCCTCTTGTTCATTGCATATTCCATCCCCATTGCACGATCGAACACGGAAAGTGTAGAACCCAGGTCTCAAATTACTATAGGTAGCACTCGTTCGATTGGACATGGGCGACCAATCCAACTCTTCCCCTTCAAGCATCCATTGATAAGCTACTTTTTCTGGATAGAGCAAGTCAAGTCCTACGAAATCAAAACTCAAGTGATTTTGGTCATAGGTGAGAATCAGTGTGTCGTTCACCTGTCCCCACGGACCTAAAAATGTTTTTAGATGAGTTTCTTGCAAAGGCTGATAGAACAAATTGACATTCTGAATCAATGTCTTGGGAGCCTGTGTATTTCGCCATTGGCTGTTGGGAGAGGTCCTACACAATCCATCAATGGTGCCAAACCACAAGTTTCCATCCGAAGATTTGAAGGAAGAATTGCTGCACGTTTCGACGCCAACAATGCCCGCTTGCCTGCCAAAGTGCGTCACTTCCAAGGGAATTCGATCCGCTTCTAATGAGATCTTGTCAATGCCGCTTTCGCTTCCTACCCATAAATTTTGATCTTCGTCAAATTGGAGAAAATAGATGTTGTCTGAGGCCAATTGAATTTCGCTTTCGAATTGCTCAAAAGATAAGACCTCTGCGTTGAGGTTCATGCGCGCCAAACCGCTTCCCGCCATTCCTAGCCATAACCAACCCGCCTCGTCAATTGCGAGAGAGCGAACAGCTGTATTGGGGAGTCCATGGCTTTCGTCAAACTGCAATACGTCACCATTGTCGAGCATAACACCCACACCTGCGCTCAAGGAGCAAAACCATAACCTGCTTTCTTCATCAGACACGAGATCTGAAATTCGATTGTCTACGCCACGACTTACACTAAAAATATCTACCTCGAACGAACGATGTGTCGAATCGAGTGGGGTGAGTACATTGATTCCTCCTCCAAGTGTGCCGATATAATATTTCGCGTTGTGCAATTCAATTGAACTTATCCAATTTGAACTCAAACCTGAACCCATGTCCAGTTTGATCACGGTGTCTTGGTCGTATATGGAAATGCCATCTCCATTGCTTCCTACCCATACACGACCTCCTAAATCGGTGAAGAGAGCTTTGACTTTACCGGAAGTAATCAAACTATCGCGTTCAACAATCCCTGTTTCGGTGTCTATGCGACATATTCCTTGATCACCTATGCCAATCCAAATTTTGCACGCATGATCTTCCGTTATCGAGTATACTTGATGACCTGGCAGTCCGTTTTCTGTGCTGAAATATTGAAATTGCTGACCACTAAATCGGGATACCCCACCTCCAGATGTTCCCATCCAAATTGTTCCCCAATCATCCTGCATGAGCGAACGAACCTGTTTGCTTGCCAGTCCTTCTTTTTCTGAATATTGGTTCACTTCGTCGGTGGATGGGTTGTACAAGAGCGCGCCGTTCTCTAAAGTAGCAATCCACAAATTTCCTCCTGGAACAAACAACAAATCAAAAACCTCTTCTGCCTTAATTTCTGATACTTTGGCCAGGCCACTTGGTGTTAGCTTATAAACACCATCGCCGTATAGTCCTACCCAAATATTTCCTTTTAGGTCAGGTTCTACACAAGTGACCAAATTTGTGTTGAATGCATTGCTGCGGTCGAACAGGGTAAAGTCGCCATTGGTATGGCAAAATAATCCCTTGTCTGTTCCTCCCCACATGCGACCCTCATTATCGAAGGCCAAGTCGTAAATAGTTTGAAATCCCCATTCTTGGCCATTGTCCCAATGTAGGAGGGAGTCGTTCTCCATGTAAAAAACCCCAGATTCTGTACCTATCCACAATTGGCCATTGGAGTCCAAGGTCATGCATTCAACCTCAGTTGATAGGCCAGGAAGAGGAAGGTAGTTGGTGAATTCTTGTCCGTCAAAGCGCGATACTCCTTTGTGTGTGCCTATCCAAATGGTCTTGTCGAGATCTTCAATCAGACAATTGATAGTATTGTTTGGCAGACCGTCACGTTGGGTGAAATTGAGAAAACTGACACCGTCATAGCGACTTATGCCTCCTCCTCGCGTTCCAAACCAGAGATAGCCACGACTATCTTGTAACATGGTGTAAACTTGCGATTGTGCTAGTCCATCACGAACTGAGAAATTCCGAAAATTGTAGTGCTGCCCATTTGCCGATAGGCTAAAGAAGAAATAGAGAATAATGTGAAGAAGAATAAACCTCGCTATGCGCATATGTGCTGCAATTTAAGGATTGGTCTCCGCATTTTGTTTCGCCTCCAATTTGCCCAAGTTCTCAATCACTTCGCTGTAAATGTCTAGCAAAATTTCGGGATGGGTTGAATACCAATCAAAGGAAGCGTCGTACACGTCAGAACTGATATTTTCCCGTGTGAACAAACCAGCATATTGCTTCGCTATCCAAGTTTTGGGGTCTTCGGTTTTGTACATTTTTTGTTTGAAAGCAGCTTCGATGAGTATGGCCTCAGTGTACACTTCAATAAACCTTTCCTGTCCCATCACTTGTGAGGGCATGGCTTCGTTGTTTTGAGAAGAGCATGAGGCAAATCCCAAAGCCATGGCAGAAATGAGAAAAATGAGGATGGTATGTGAAATTTTAGTGTTCAAATGATAGTCTTTGCCCTGCCCTTGTGTGATTAATTTCTCCGTCATTCCAGGCGAGATGTCCATTTACCCATGTCTTCACTATTTTAGAACGGAATTCTTGTCCTTCAAATGGTGACCATTGGCACTTGTAAAATATGTTGGACTTAGAGACGGTCCAAGGCTTGTTGAGGTCGGCCAAAACGAGATCGGCAAAATAACCTTCCCGAATATATCCCCTTTTTTCAACGTGGAAACATTCAGCCACCTTATGACTCATCTTGTCAACGATCTTTTCAAGTGAAATCTTTCCTTCGTGGTGCTTTTCTAGCATAGCGACTATGCTGTGCTGAACCAATGGTCCACCGGAAGGGGCCGACGTGTACTTGTTCATTTTCTCCTCCAATGTGTGCGGAGCATGATCTGTAGCAATCACGTCAATAGTATCATCCAAAACTGCAGCAAAAATCGCATCTCTGTCATCCGCGCTTTTGACTGCTGGATTCCATTTGATCAAGGATTGCTTTGAATCGTAATCGGCATCCGAAAACCACAGGTGATGTATGCAAGCTTCGGCAGTTATGCGCTTTTCTACTAGTGGAATATCATTGCGGAAAAGACTAAGTTCTTTTGCCGAAGAAATGTGCAGTATATGCAAACGGGTATTGTGTTTGGTTGCCAAATCTGCCGCCATAGACGATGATTTGTAACAAGCCTCGATATTTCGAATTTCTGGGTGACAACGCATAGGGATATCGTCTCCATACTTGGCTTGGTAAGTTGCCATATTGGCCCGAATAGTCCCTTCATCTTCGCAATGGGTAGCGATAAGCATTGGACATTCCTTAAAAAGACCTTCCAAGGTGGTTCTGTTATCCACGAGCATATTTCCAGTCGAGGAGCCCATGAATACTTTTACACCACACACTTGCTTGGGATCAGTTTTTAGGACTTCGTCCAAATTGTCGTTTGACGCGCCCATGAAAAAGCTGTAGTTGGCATAACTTACCTCTTCTGCTCGATCGTATTTGTCTTGCAGCAGCTCTTGAGTTAAAGACTGAGGAACGGTGTTCGGCATCTCCATATAAGAGGTCACGCCACCAGCAACTGCCGCGCGAGATTCTGTTTCTATTTCTGCCTTGTGCGTGAGTCCTGGCTCACGAAAATGGACTTGATCATCAATTGCACCAGGAAGAAGATGCAGACCACTTGCGTCAATGATTTCCTCATGAGGTAGTGGTGTCAAAGTTCCACCCTTGGCTATAGATTCGATGATGCCAGATTTGACGCGTACGTCAGTATGTTGCACTTGGCCTTCATTAACCATCTGTGCATTTCGAATGAGAAAAGATCTTGTACTCATGATTTAGGCTTAGGTAGTGCGCCTGATTTTTTTGAATCGCATTTTCAAAACACCCCAAAAGGCTTCCTTGAAAATATTCATACTCATTTTTGACTCTCCAAATTGGCGGTCAATAAAAGTAATCGGAACTTCAGTGAGTTTAAAGCCCAGTCGGCGAGCTGTATACTTCATCTCTATCTGAAATGCGTAGCCGATAAATTTGATCCCATCGAGTTCGATGGTCTCCAATACTTTGCGAGTATAGCATTTGAAACCTGCCGTACAATCGCGAATGCCAGTCCAAAGAATAGTGTTCACATAAACGGAGGCGAAATAGCTCATCATTACACGGTTCCAAGGCCAGTTCTCGACTTTTCCACCTTTCACATAACGTGACCCCACGCTCATGTCGGCGCCATTGACGCACGCTTCGCGCAAACGAGTAAGGTCTTTAGGATTGTGTGAGAAGTCGGCATCCATCTCGAAGATGTACTCGTAGTTTCTTTCAAGAGCCCAGTGAAAACCATGAATATAGGCCGTGCCCAATCCGAGTTTTCCAGTTCTTTCTTGAATATGAAGCCTATCGGCGAAATCTGATTGCAACGACTTCACAATTTTTCCAGTTCCATCTGGTGAACCGTCGTCGACGACCAAAACATGGAATGGGTGCGGCAAAGCAAACACAGTACGAAGCATTCGTTCTATGTTTTCTTTCTCGTTGTACGTAGGGATTATGACTAGGCTATCTTGCACGCTATTTATAATGAATGACGCAAATATAAGAAGAGTCATCAGAATTATATCGATGATTCTGACGACTAGCTCTTATAAAGACTTTGATGCCTAAATAATATGTGCAGAGTAGCATAAACGAGAATCAAGAAAACTGAAAAACTGATGGTCATACCCAGGGGTGTGGGATGCTGAAATGGATGAAGAATAGGGTGTATCACATCCTTCAGCAGAGCTTCTGGTTGAGAAACAATATCCCAAGAATTCTATCGCAGGAATCTACCCAAATAAATTCCAAAACTAGAAGCTACGAGAGCACCAATTGCGACAAACCATCCAGTGAAACGCGTCCAACGCTGCGAAAATATTTCCTGCATGTCCATGACAGAGATCAGTCCAAACATCAAACCGTTCCATGCAAAGGAAAGAATGAGCATCAGGTCGAGCCATTTTGGGGCTGGAGGAATTGTTCGCAAGTGAAACAAATCAGTTAAGATGTAAGGTGCATTGGGAAGAAAGGCAAGCCAAAAGAATATCAATTGTAGGCTTAGGTACCATTTCCACTTTCCAGACTCATGTAGAAACTTCAAGCTAGTCGAGGCCACAAGCAGACCTGCCAAGAAAAGGTTCCATACTAAGAATAAATATTGACCGTTGCCGGCTATGTGGAAACGCATAAACAGCAAGCCAAAGCTGAATGCAATGCCAAATCCTAGACAAAAGTTTAAAGGGTGGAAAATAATTTCCCCAAGGCGAGACCGCCAAAAGCCTATATACGTCACAGCGAGAAGGTTGCGCTTTAACGGGTTTATGAAGGCTATTCGTGTGGACCCAATGTTAAAGTTTACCTGAAGATTATACTACTGAATCGTAACAGTCTTAACGTGATAATTACCATCGCCAATAGCCTGAATCTTGTCGATGAATGCTTGCTCACCGCATTGACCCTTGTCAAATTGTACAATGGCTATATCAACAGGGTTCTCAGCGTTAAACTCAATATTGGCATCTGCCACACAATCAAGTTCTTTGAGCTCTTTTTTTATCTTGCCACCGCAGCCATCGCCGCACATCATTCCTTCGATCTCAATATGTGCTACAGCTATATTTGCTGGATCAATATTCTTGTTCTCTTGAGCAGATTCACATGACGTGAATACTAGAGCAAAAGCAACCAAGGCCGCCGAAAAAAGATTCTTCATGATCAATTGTTTTTGCGAAAGTACTCAGAATGGAAGATTTCGCTTCCATTAAACCCCTGTATTTTCATCATGTTTTCACAAGATTGTTGAAGGGCTTACTGTTTATTCGGCGTACTTTTGCACTCAAATTTTTCAATGTGAATAAGCCAAAAGCGCTTCCAGTTTTTCTTCTAATAGTCCTGGCAATTATTTGGGGGAGTTCCTTCATCCTCATGAAATTGGGTTTGTACACTTCCGATGGGGGAGAGCTATTTTCTTCTTGGCAAGTAGGTGCCTTGCGATTGGTGTTTGCTGGTTTAATCCTAGCTCCTGTCGCCTTCATTAACCGCAAAAAAGTAAGTCGGCGACAATTGGGTTTTATCGCCTTAGTGGGGCTGATAGGAAATGGAATTCCTGCCTACATGTTCACTTTGGCGGAGACGCAGATTGAAAGCGCGTATGCTGGAGTCTTAAACGGGCTTGTGCCTTTCTTTACCTTGCTGTTTGGCGTCGCTTTTTTCAGAATAAAGTTGAAAATGATTCAATTCATTGGTGTTGCACTAGGTTTGGGCGGAGCAACCGGACTCCTTTTATTGCAGAGCAATGGAGAATCGCTCAACCTGATCTATGCTATGTTCGCCGTAATCGCAACTGTGTGCTACGGCTTGAGTGTTAACATTATTCACTCGAAACTCTCTGAGGTTCATCCCTTCACCATTGCCTCAATCGCATTATTGTTTGCCGGGATTCCGAGCGCAATATTCCTTTTTAGCACAGATTTCACCGAGCGTTTGGAGTCAACTCCAGGTGCATGGGAAGGTGTGGGTTATATCGCTATTTTAGGCGTATTTGGAACGGCATTTGCACTTGTGCTATTCAATCGTTTGATTCAAATGACTAGTGGTGTATTTGCCTCGATGGTGACTTATCTAATTCCAATTGTTGCAGTCACGTGGGGTTGGCTCTACGGGGAAAATCTACGCTGGGAAATGCTCGTTTTTGGGGTGCTCATCCTGCTTGGAATCTATTTGGCCAATCAAAAAAGAAAGTGATTCTAAGATACGATGAAGTGTGACTTCATTTTCTCCGCTTCGTCTGATTTCTTCAAGCGGAGCTTTTTTAGCAACTTCGCTATTCTCAAAATCGATTACCATGAAATGGAAAGGCCGACAAAGAAGTTCTAATGTTCAAGACCAACGTGGTCGCAAAGGCGGAAAAACCGTTCGTAAAATGGGTATTGGAGGAATTATTATTCTGGTCATTTATGTAGCTCTAGGTGGAGATCCCCAAGAGGCTCTAGATCAATCAGGATTGGGAACGGGAGGAGATTCTTCTTCTCAGACTGAATATGTCGAAACGGCTCAAGAAAAGGAATTAGCCGAAATGGTGAGCGTCGTTCTTAACGAGACTGAAGATGTATGGAATATGATTTTCCGAGAAGAGCTTGGTCGAAAGTATGAAGAGCCAATTCTCGTTCTTTTTAGCGGTAAAGTTTCTTCGGCTTGTGGAAACGCGAGCGCGGCGACTGGGCCATTTTATTGTTCAGGTGATAATACGCTCTACATCGATTTGAGCTTTTACAATGAACTTAAAAACCGATTTAAAGCGCCAGGTGATTTTGCTATGGCTTATGTGGTAGCTCATGAAGTCGCTCATCACGTTCAAAATCTGCAAGGAATAACTGGAAAAGTACATAGCCAGAGAAGAAACCTAGATGAGATATCCTACAATAAGCTATCAGTAATGTTAGAGCTTCAGGCCGATTTCTATGCAGGAGTTTGGGCGCACTACGCCAATTCATTGGCAGGAATTGTCGAAGAAGGAGATATCGATGAAGCGCTCAATGCTGCTTTCAAAATTGGTGACGACCACATCCAAATGATGGGTCGTGGAACCGTTATGCCAGATTCCTTCACGCATGGAACATCGGAGCAAAGGGTGCGTTGGTTCAAGCTCGGATATCAAACTGGTGATCTAAGCCAAGGAGACACGTTTAACGCTCGAAATCTTTAACGGCCAAGGCTATTTCTGAGACTCGTATTTAGCTTTATACTTTCGGTAAAGCTCTTTTTGGCGTGTGTCTAAATCCATGTCACGTCCTTGAATCCAAGCATTGGTCAAGTCGTTTCCACGCATGTCAAATGCGTCTCCTTTACTAACAAATAGGGTCGCGTCTTTGCCCGTCTCAAGCGATCCAGTGAAATCATCAATCCCTAATATTCTAGCGGTGCTCAAAGTAACCGACTTCACACCTTGCTCATAAGTAAGTCCATACGAGATAGCAGTGCCAACTAAAAAGGGAAGATTCCTTGTATTCATCTCGGCCTTATCGCCAGCATTCTCCAGACAAAATAAAACACCTTCGTCCTGAAGTAATTTGGGTAATTTGAAGCTGAGGTCGACATCATCTTCGGCATAACGTGGAATGGAATGTGTTCTTCCTACCATCACAGAGATGGCATTCTCACGAAGCATGTCGGCCACCAAGTAACTATCTCGTCCACCTACAATAACCATTGTCTTTATCCCCATACGCTTCTTGAAAGAGACAGCTTCAGTAATTTGCTTGATGTCCTGAGCGTGAACGTACAACTTCTTGTCGCCTCGAAACAAGCCACTCATTGCCGCCATGCGTATGTCAGTTTTATCACCTGAGTAATCCTGGTATGCCTTCGCCATCCCAAAGAAAGAATCTATCTCCTGCAGTTGTTGGTCATAAGATTTGACTTTTTGAATGTCCACTTTGCCCTTTTCACGGTGCTTATGGTAAACGGATGGCCAGTTGACATGAATTCCGTCGTCTTCCGATATCAAAGCGTCTTCCCAGTTCCAGGCGTCGAATTGCATGATTGAAGAAGTGCCACTTATTGTTCCTCCTGCCGGTGTAATTTGACCAATCAATACTCCATTGGCTCGAACCGTCGGAGTAATCTCCGAGTCAGTGTTGTAGGCAATAGCGCTTCGAACATGAGGTTTGAATGTGCCCACTTCCCTGTAGTCTCTAGTTGCTCTCACTGCACCGATTTCCATCAATCCCAAACGTGAATTTGGTGCGATAAAACCGGGGTAAATGTCCTTTCCATCGGTATCCACTACACGATCCCAAGACTTGGGGTCGACGTTCTTTTCTGATCCAACAAAAGTGATTTTTCCGTTTTCAAATCCGATGGCTGCACCCTCGATCTTATCCCCAGTTCCCAAGTGTGCTGTGCCACCAAGGAGGAGTATTGATTCCGTTTGAGCAGGTCCGGGAGCAGATTGTGCATAGAGTCCTGCATTCACAAACAATGCGCAGACAACGATTAATCTCGATAAATTTTTCATGGTCGTTTTACTTAATCGTTTGATTCATCAAATTCACTATCGCAATGGTAATGACGCTTATTCTTCGGTCTAGGCTTTTGCTTTTCTCCAGGTTCATCCGAATTCATCATTTTCTGTATCAGTCGTGCACGTTCTGAGTTCAGCTCTTTTCTCTGTATTAAATCACTTTCTTGACTGTAATAGCATCGGCCATCAATAAATGTGCGCTCGGCCTGGGCGTAGATCGAAAGCGGGTTGTCACTCCAAATAACGAAATCAGCATCCTTGCCTACTTTGATTGATCCCATTCGATCATCTATATGGAGCAACTTGGCAGGATTCAAGGTCACAAATTTTAATGCTTCCTCTTCAGAAACGCCACCGTACTTAACAGCCTTCGCGGCCTCCTGATTGAGTCGGCGAGCCATCTCAGCATCATCGCTATTGAAGGCAGTTATAATACCCTGCTCGTGTAACATTGCCCCGTTGTATGGTATGGCGTCTTTCACTTCATACTTGTATGCCCACCAATCACTAAAAGTTGAGGCTCCTGCTCCGTGTTCTACCATTTTGTCGGCCACCTTGTATCCTTCCAGTATATGGGTAAATGTATTCAAGGTAAAGCCCATGCTGTCTGCCACATGCATCAACATGTTGATCTCATCTTGGCGATATGAATGGCAAGTTACAAAGCGTTCACTTCGCAATATTTGCGCCAGCGTCTCCATTTCCAAATCACGCCGAGGTGCCTCTGGAGTAAATCCTTGTCTACGTTGTTTTCGTGTCAGTTTAAGCAGACTGTCCTTGTATTTTCTCCACTCTTTGTCATATTCAGCGGCTTGTATAAAGAGATCATAGTAGACTTGTTCCACTCCCATTCGAGTTTGAGGAAAACGCACAGTATTGTAATCTCCCCAGTTGCTTTGTTTGACGTTTTCTCCTAGGGCAAACTTGATGAATGGAGCCGCATTTTTCACGAGCATTTCCTCTGCACTAGATCCCCATCGAAGTTTGATCAAGGCACTTTGCCCGCCTATTGGATTTGCCGAACCATGCAAGAGCTGCGAGCAAGTAACTCCGCCTGCTAGTTGTCGGTATATGTTCACGTCTTCTGGATTCAGTGCTGAAGCAATTTGAACTTCGGCGCTACTCGCCTGACTGCCCTCATTCACACCACGTGTCACCGCGATATGAGAGTGTTCATCAATTATTCCAGGTGAAATATGTTTGCCTTTTGCATCAATAACTATAGGTTCGATTTCTTCTTTTGGGTACAGCGACTTGAGATCAATATTTCGACCTACGGCTGCGATTTTTCCATCGCGTATGAGCAATTCCGCTTTTTCTATAATTCCTTCTTCTTCACAAGTCCAAATCGTAGCGTTGCGGATCAATATAGTTTGAGCCTCTGGCAAATGTGTGCGGCCATAAGCCATGAAGGGTGCTATGACTTGGTATTGATCACCTTCAGTCAAACTGTCTCCTACGCTTTCGGTAACGATTTCGTCTTCAACCTCATTTACCGAAGGCTCAGATTGCTTGACAGCCACCCAGTCAAACCAACTGCCATCCGGTGCCTGACCTGTACCGTCCCAAATAGTACTCGACAAGTGAATCATCCCCGACAAGCGCAGCAGCCCATCGTAATTGTTGTCCTTTGGGTTGAATTTTATGTTAAGCTGATCCCTATCCGCGGCTATCGTGACATCAACTTTACTCGTGTCTCCAGATTCAGCATCGATAATTTGAATACTTCCTTTGTTCTTTCCAGGTTTGCCTTCCACAAGTAATTCATATAAGGTTGT
>JBLHIB010000105.1:0-12220 GCA_047615865.1 Gammaproteobacteria bacterium | reverse complement strand
TGTATGTCGTTGGAATAGTCGCTCCACTGTTTATTTCAAGTAAGGCAAAATCAGATCCTGCATCGCTCGCGAGAAGTGTCGCTCCAGAGACGGTGTCAAACCCTCCCTCAACATTGCCCACGCATGTAGTACTATTCCAATTGAACCTAAAAGACCATGAGGCAACAGAACCACCTAGACAGTGATTGGCTGTCATAAAGTATGGATGTCCATCATTGGCTGCATTGTTAATCAATGAACCGGTGCATATTCCACTTCCGTTAACCACAATCATGGCTACAGAATTAATTTCGTTGGTCCAAGGAACTCCTTCAGGACATATAACATTGTTGTTACAAGTTCCTGAGTCTCCAAGTCCTCGAGCAATTTTATCAAGATCGCGGTAAGCATGAGATACTCGACCAATCTGAAGTAGGGTAGACCCCATAGCTTCTGCCGGTTCGAAGTATTCAACTGTTAGCTCTTCGCCTTGCAAAGGCCAAATACCAAGCTCTTTTTCCACATTGTTACTGCGATGATCAAAACATCCTATCAATTCAGAGTGATCACCGTTGTATATAAACAGTTGGCCACCTTCAGGAATTTCAAACAAATCAAATCCTAAGTTCAATGAATAAGCCCCTGATGAACGAATTGTCAAAGCCCATACACGATCCCCATTCGGTAAATCATGCCATTCGCCGCTGTTGTCGATATTCAGACCAGGGTAGAAATTGTGAGCAAAACGATAAGGGGAATCCTTGAATTCATTGCTGATAACATCTTCAGCAAGCATGACTTCAACATCAAATGAAGCCATTTCGGCTACAGGAATGTGCCAATTGACTTTGTCGTTTGTCCAAGACATCGGATGTCCACCGTAAGATACTTGAGAGAAAAGAGAGCTAGAACTGAGAATAGCGCATAATAGCAAGGCTGTCCGAATTAGTCGAAGAATCATAGATTTTGGTTAAGATCGATAAATAGTACTATAGGTTAAAAATACAAACATATTTTGATTTTTTAATGGCTTTGTAGGCCTAATTATCATTTAGGATTGTATTCTAGGCATTTGTTAGCTCTTGTTTCTACGGTTGTTTGGCTATTTTGTTTCGGTGCAAATTGAATTCGAGATAAATATTCGGCGTGCATAATAAAGTCAAACCGATGGCTCTTTTCGTCGGATTAATCAGTTTCCGCTCTTCATTTTTGAAAACCACCTCAAAATGTTAATAAATGGGCGGTTTTAGACCCAAAAGACGGCTAAGCTTTCCTAATTTTATTCCTTTGACAAATTCGCTGCTTGTCACGCGTTCAAAAATTGGCAAACCCGCGTCTCAGCTTGGAATCCTAAATGAATTGGTATGAGTGATGAAACTGTACAGTATACGGAGGATAATATCCGTTCGCTGGATTGGAAAGAACATATTCGGCTAAGACCAGGGATGTACATCGGAAAACTCGGTGATGGATCCGCATACGATGATGGTATTTATGTTTTACTCAAAGAGGTGCTCGATAACTCGATAGATGAGTTCGTCATGGGCCACGGTAAAACAATCGAAATTAGCATTCGTGATCAAGTTGTAAAAGTGAGAGACTTTGGTCGTGGTATTCCACTGGGAAAAGTCGTGGACTGCGTTTCAAAAATAAACACAGGTGGAAAGTATGACTCCCGTGCCTTCAAGAAATCTGTTGGCCTCAATGGTGTTGGTACTAAAGCTGTAAATGCACTTTCTTCCCATTTTCTCGTAGAATCTATTCGCGATGGCAAGATCAAGGCTGCATCATTTGAAGGAGGTGAATTGGTCGACGATGCCAAAATCATTGAATCGACTGGGCGAAAAGGAACCAAAACGACTTTTACCCCTGATCAAGGGATTTTCAATGAATTCCATTTCAAACTGCAACACGTAGAAAAGCTAATCTGGAATTATTGCTACCTCAATACCGGTCTCACAATCTACTTCAATGGGCAAAAATACCAATCGGATAACGGGTTGAAAGATTTGTTGGAAGCGAATATCAATGAAAACAAAAAGTACCCTGTAATTCACCTTTTGGGAGATGACATAGAAGTGGCCGTTACACATACCAATGCATATGGTGAAGACTATTATTCTTTTGTAAATGGACAATACACCACACAAGGTGGAACACATCAAGCTGCTTTTAGAGAAGCATATGTGAAAGTTATTCGTGAGTTTTTTGGGAAGGATTATGATTCAGTGGATATCCGCGCTGGATTTGTCGCTGCTCTCTCCGTTAAAGTGATGGAGCCCATTTTTGAATCGCAGACTAAAACCAAATTGGGATCAGCTGACGTTGGACCTGACGGGCCTTCAATGCGAAGTTTTGTCTTTGACTTCCTGAAGACTAGTCTTGATAATTACCTCCACAAGAACACTGAAGTAGCCAGTGAAATACAGAAACGAATTCTTCAAAGTGAACGCGAACGAAAAGATCTAGCCGGCATAAAGAAATTGGCACGCGACAGGGCGAAAAAGGCCAGTGTTCACAATAAAAAGCTTCGAGATTGCCGAATCCATTATGGAGATTCAAAAGATGAAAGAGCTGTAGATTCGACTATATTTATTACCGAGGGAGATTCTGCTTCTGGATCAATTACCAAAGCCCGTAACGTGAACTCGCAAGCTGTGTTTAGTCTTAAAGGTAAGCCGCTGAATTGCTTTGGACTTACCAAAAAAGTGGTGTATGAAAATGAGGAGTTCAATCTGCTCCAGGCTGCCCTCAATATCGAAGAAGGACTTGAAGATCTTCGTTATAACAAGGTTGTAATCGCTACCGATGCCGATGTTGACGGAATGCATATCCGACTGCTGCTCATTACTTTTTTCCTTCAGTTCTTTCCGGAATTAGTGAAAAACGGACACCTGTATGTTTTACAGACGCCACTGTTCAGGGTGAGAAACAAGAAAGAAACGCACTATTGTTACAGCATTACTGAAAAGCGTGATGCGATGGATAAGTTGAAGGGCAAGCCAGAAATTACACGTTTCAAAGGCTTGGGTGAGATTTCTCCTGATGAGTTTAAATTCTTCATCGGCGACAGCATCCGTCTAGACCCAGTAATTCTAGGGAAGGACGAACAGATTTCCGAGTTGCTCAACTTTTTTATGGGCAAGAATACTCCCGAAAGACAAGAGTTTATTATCGAAAATTTGAAAGTTGAAAAAGATAGAGTCGATGAGAAAGAAGAAGCTGCTTGATCTTGATCGCCTGTTTTTGATTTAGCCGCTGGCAAATGATGAAACATAGTTTATACATAGAATGGACTAGTGGCTAGGACACTGCCTTTCCTGAGAAATAGAATACCTGACAACCCTATTATTAGCAAGTTGCTATGAGTGAAGAGATAAATGACCCTTTAGAACACGACGAAGATTTTGATGACAATCAAGGAAATGCCAATCTTGAGAAGGTTATCCAGGTCAGTGGCATGTACAATGAATGGTTTTTGGATTATGCATCGTACGTAATTCTTGAAAGAGCAGTGCCACACGTTTATGATGGGTTCAAGCCTGTTCAACGACGTATTCTGCATTCGCTTAAAGAGCTGGATGATGGACGCTTTCATAAGGTCGCCAATGTAATCGGTAACACCATGAAGTACCACCCCCACGGCGATGCCGCAATTGGTGATGCCATGGTGCAAGTAGGCCAAAAAGAGATTCTGCTAGACATGCAGGGAAACTGGGGTAATATCCTCACCGGCGATCGCGCTGCGGCTCCCAGGTACATTGAGGTCAAATTGAGTAAATTCGCCCTTGAAGTTATCTTCAACGCTAAGACCACCAATTGGCTAGCTTCCTACGATGGTCGTAACGATGAGCCTGAAACTCTACCTGCTAAATTCCCCATCCTTTTAGCCCACGGTGTAGAAGGGATTGCAGTTGGTTTAGCGTGTAAAATACTTCCTCACAATTTTGTTGAACTCATTGACGGGTCGATCGATATCCTGAAAGGAAAGAAGGTGACTATCGTTCCCGATTTTCAAACAGGGGGTCAGGCCGACTTTTCAAATTACAATGACGGTCTGCGAGGAGGACGAGTAAAAGTTAGAGCACGAATCAAGAAGGTTGATGACCGAACGCTCTGTATTACTGAAGTACCATACAATACAACTACTACCTCCCTGATAGATTCGATCCTTAAAGCCAATGATCGAGGTAAAATCAAAGTCCGCAAAGTAGAAGATAATACTGCTGAGTTTGTCGAGATATTGGTCCATTTGCCGAAAGGCGTATCTCCCGATAAAACCATTGACGGATTGTTCGCTTTCTCTGATTGTGAGATTTCAATAGCACCAAATTCTTGTGTGATTGAAGATGACAGACCTAAGTTTTTAGGAGTCGCCGAACTGCTTACTCGTTCAACAGAACGCACGAAGCACATGCTTAAGTGGGAACTTGAGATCCGTAAAGGTGAGCTCGAAGAGTCTTGGCATTTTTCTTCTTTGGAAAAAATATTCATTGAAAAACGCGTCTATCGTGACATTGAAGAATGTGAAACATGGGATGAGATCATTGCAACAATCCACAAAGGATTGAAGCCACATATAAAACATTTACTACGAGCGGTTACCGACGATGATGTAGCGCGTCTCACTGAAATTAAAATCAAGAGAATCTCGAGATTCGATGGATTTAAAGCCGACGAGAAAATTCGTTCACTCGAAGAGGAGTTGGTACAAATCAAGTTCCATCTTGCCAATTTGACTGACTATGCCATTGCATATTTTAAGAACCTGAAAACCAAGTACAGCGAGGGAAGAGAGCGAAAAACGGAAATAGCCACTTTCGATACCATCGTTGCTGCGCGTGTTGCCGTATCCAATGAAAAGCTCCACGCCAATCTTGAAGAAGGATTCATCGGAATTGGCCTCAAAAGGGGTGAGGGAGATTTCATTAGTGAATGTTCCGACATTGACGATGTAATTGTCATAAGGGCCGACGGTAAAATGATGGTTACCAAGGTGTCTCAAAAAGCCTTCGTAGGTAAGAACATCATTCACCTAAGAGTTTGGAAGAAAGGAGATACTAGAATGACCTACAACCTGATCTTTAGTGATGGAAAAAATGGTCCAGTGCGAGTGAAACGTTTCGGAGTCAATTCAATTACCCGAGATAAAGAATACGACCTGACTAAAGGTACACCCGGATCAGAAGTGCTTTATTTTACCGCCAATCCTAATGGAGAAGCAGAAGTGGTCACCGTGCTTTTGAGACAAATTCAGCGTGTCAAAAAACTCAAATTCGACTTCGATTTCGCTGAGTTGGCGATCAAAGGTCGTGCAGCAGGGGGAAATATGCTCTCGAAGTATCCTGTCAAACGCATTGAAATTAAGGAAAAAGGAATTTCAACTCTCGGAGCCCGAAAGATTTGGTTCGACGATACTGTCCGCCGATTAAATGCCGACCAAAGAGGTAAGTTCCTCGGGGAATTCAGACCAGATGACATGATTCTTGTCCTTATGTCTACGGGAGAATATGTTATGACAGGGTTTGATCTCAGCACACATTTTGCTGACACCATGATTCATATTGAAAAGTGGATTTCTGAGAAACCGATATCAGCAGTTTATTATGATGGTGAAAAAGAAACCTGGTTTGTGAAAAGATTCATGGCCGAGTCATCAACGAAGCCTGTTCTATTCATAACAGAAAATGAGAAGTCCCGTCTCGCTGTGGCAACGACCCAGCATCATCCAATGGCTCAGATAGTTTACAACAGGAAGTTCAAGCAAACTCGCGACAAGGAAGATGAAACAATCGATCTCTGTGAATTCATATCAGTTAAAGGAATCAAAGCTCTCGGTAATAAGTTGTCAATGCTCCCAGTTAAAGATGTTGAATTAGGCGATCCAAATACCGATTTGGAGGCAGCTGGCGATGCCATGCTGAATACCAGACCAAGTGAAGTAGAAATACCAGAAGACGAATCATCGGTCATCGAAAAACAAGAAGATCAACAGGGTAAGCCTATTCAGATAGAAGAAGAAACAGTTCAACAGAATCCCGATGATGTGGAATTTGAAATAGAAGTTCCGAAAGGTGATGAGACGAAACCCAAAACAGATTCCAACGATCAACGAACTCTATTCGATGAATAAGATTGGCTCCTGGTTGGCAATTCTACTGGTCTTCGTCTTGGCTTCTTGCGACCAACCTGAATATACTTCTGTCGCTGTTCAAGTAGGCGAGACTTATGAAACAGAGGTTATTAAACACCCTGACTGGACAAAAACTAGCGCAGCGACAAGCACAACTTGGACCGATCTTCTTGCTGCTTTTGAATTGTTCGGGTCCAAGAGCACTTGGCAGACGGTCCAAGATATGGAATTGGATATGGTCATTATCGATTTACCATTGAGTGATGATAAAATGCTGCGAAACTGTCTTGAGCCATTGGACAAGCATATGGTCATTGGAAAGGATTCCGTCAAAGATATAATCACTGAGGCCAATGGATATGGAATACACGTCTTATTTAATTGGGAGTTTAAATCTTTAGGAGCTAGGCATCCATGGGTGAACTCTTGTCCCGAATGCTTTTCTCCTGATACTTTGGAGGATGGCCAGCTGGCATTTGTTCCGCGATTTATCAAACCTCAATTGGCAGACTTCCAAAAAGGCGCCATAGCGCAATGGATTGATAGTTGTGGATTCAATGGATACTATAGTTTGAATTCTATAGATCAACCTTTGCTGGTTTGGGAAGAATTGATTCGGTCTTTTGAATCACAAGAACAAAAAATATTGGCTTTTACCGATAACCCTGATCCTGCTGTCCATAGCGTTGCATTTCACGCAAGTCGGAACCAGTCTTTCGATAAACTTTTCGACATAATATCGACTCATTTTATTAAGCAAAAAGCCGAGGAAATGAACAGGCATGAAGTTGATCAATTCTTAGTCAATGCATATCGGTTGCATCACATCACCGCTGAGGAGGATTCCGCACATGCTTCTAACATTCAAGACCTAAAAACTATTTTTGCTTACACCTCTAAGAGTTTACCCGTTTGTGAAGGATTGGCTTGGGAGGCAGACACCTTAGGAAATGTTTTTCCGTATTTCACTTCTGGAACTGACGTTGAATTAGTTAGTATTCTGGGCAAACTAAAACGAGAAAACGAAGTGCTTTGGAACGGATTTAATGGAGGAGAAGTCGAAATGAAAAATTCAAAATCCTTATCTCTAATTGCATTTTCCAGATCCAATAAAGAAGACGATATCTTAACGATGCTAAACTGCTCGGGAGAACCCATTCGTGTTGAACTATCTGATCCCGTTAAACATGAATATCTTTCAATTGATGAAAGTGCTATCCTGTTCTCAGAGCATACCAATGGTACTCTAGTACTCAAGCCCTATTCGTACTGGATCTTTAAAAAACAAAAACCTCGATTCACCAATGAACCCGGCTAACAATTCCATAGCTGCTGTTTTCGACTTTCTCCGAAGTGAGTTAACGGCGATGTATGGCGAACGAGAGGCTAAAAGCATGGCGTATCAAGTCTTGCTCGTTGCTTTCGATATTTCAAGAATGGATCTTATTGTTAAGCGCGATCAAAAACTGAGCGAGTCTGAAATCGTTACCACATACCGTTATCGAGAGCGTTTGCTGCGCGGTGAGCCTTTGCAGTATATTCTCGGCTCGACCAATTTCTACGATCTAGAAATTGGTGTAAAGCCTGGAGTGCTCATCCCCAGGCCTGAAACAGAAGAGTTAGTTTCTTGGGTGCTTTCTGTATGTTCGGAAAATGATGAAATCTGGGATATTGGCACGGGTTCTGGTTGCATCGCATTAGCGATTAAAAAGGTTCAGCCTTCGGCAAATGTCATGGCGAGCGACAAATTAAATGCAGCCCTTATCATAGCCAAGGAAAATGCACACGCTTTGAATTTGGATGTAAAGTTCTTCCAACACGATATCCTCAAAGAATCTTCACCTAAGGAAGGTTTGACAATAATTGTTTCGAATCCGCCATACATCCTCGCACGAGAATCCGAAACGATGCCCGAAAACGTGTTAAAACATGAGCCCAATGAAGCCTTGTTTACGACCAATAATGATCCACTCCAATTCTATACCCGTATTGCTGATGTTGCCTTAAACTCACTCGCTCCCAATGGATACCTATTCTTTGAGTGTCATGAGTTGTATGCCCAAAAAGTAAAAGGCTCACTAATTGAAAAAGGATTTGTAAATGTGGAGCTAAGAGAAGATATGCAAGGAAAACCTAGAATGGTTCTAGGACAGAGAAACTAGTTGCAGCCTTTGAAAATGGCCTCTGTTCCAAACCAGAATATTACCACCCATATCAGTCCTTTGATTAAAAAAAACAAGAAAGCTGCTAGACCAAGACCTTTCATCCATTTAATTAGTCCCTTTTTCTCATTTGAACTTTCTTCGTAACACATAGCTCAAATATCGTAATTCACGAAATAGATTTTTACCGACTAAGAAATAAGATCTTAACAAGGGGTTGATTTACTCGATTCATAGTTCGACTTTTGCTCCGAAATAAAATTACCGTGATGAAGCCGCAAACAATCAGAATAGAAAAGACCTTTGATTTTGAAATGGCCCATGCTCTCGACGATCATGATGGCAAGTGTAAGAATATACACGGCCATTCCTATGTGTTAAAAGTCAGTTTGATTGGTACACCTATCCAAGAAGAAGGACATCCGAAAAATGGTATGGTCATGGATTTCGGCGATCTCAAACAAATTGTCGCTTCAAGGATTGTTGACAAATTTGACCATGCTTTGGTGCTTTGGGAAAAGTCTCCATTTGTAACTAAAGAAATACAAGAAAATCAACAAAAACTCATCACTGTTGACTTTCAGCCCACATGTGAAAACCTGCTTGGGCTATTTGCCGAATGGCTAGAAAAGGATATTCCTGAAACAGTTAAGCTTCATCATCTTGAATTGAGAGAAACAGCAACTAGCCTCGCGCAATGGCATGCCGAAGACCAAGTATAAGTTTTCAATCCTCCCATTCAGCTAAGAAAAGATTCGTGTCTCGTGTTCTCCCATTGTTGCGATTAGACCCCCAAACTAAGTGCTTCCCATCATATGAGAACATAGGAAAGGAGTCGAATACTCCATCATAGGTCACTTGCTCTAAGCCAGTTCCGTCCAAATTGATCAAGAATAAGTTAAAAGGATATCCTTTAACGCTGTGATGGTTTGTCGAGAACAATATTTTTTCTCCAGAAGGGTGAAAGAATGGTGCCCAATTAGCCCCTCCCAATTCAGTAATCTGCTTCTGGTCGCTGCCATCGGCGTTACAGACGAATAACTCCATGGCCACTGGTTGCACTTGGTCGATATCTAGCAAACTTTGATAAAGAGTTACAGCTTCTTCCGTTTTTGGCCTTGAAGCGCGCCACACTATCTTAGATCCATCTGGCGAAAAGAACGCTCCACCATCATATCCCAATTCGTCCGTAAGCTGAATTTGATTTGAACCGTCAATGTCCATCAACCAAAGTTCCAAATCTCCAGTTCGCATAGATGTGAACACAATCTTGTCCCCATTTGGAGATAATGTTGCCTCAGCATCATACCCGTCGTAATCCGTTAGTTGGGACAGAATATTACCATCCAAATCACTCACGAATATGTCGAATTCACTGTAAATAGGCCATACATAATTACCTCCTGGTTTGCGCTCTGGAACTGGAGGACAGCTATCGTGTAAAAGGTGAGTAGAGGCATACACAATTGTGGTATCTCCTGGCATGAAGTAAGAACAAGTTGTCCGGCCGTTGCCCGTGCTTATCATGTCCAGTGGCAAACTGTCTTTTTCACCAAGAACATCCATTACATATATCTGATCACATGAAACACCCCATCTCTTGTTGTTAGATTGGAATACCAGTTTTTCATCATCAAAGCTCCAGTAAGCTTCGGCGTTGTCACCACCATATGTGAGCTGACGAACATTCTTCATATGTCCTTCTTCATAATAGTGAAGTTCGCTTGGCTTGGTAGCTCCAGAAGCATGATCATGCACATATTCCTCTTCGTGACCAGCTTCATCGCTGCTGCCGCAGCTGAAAAGGACCACCGCTACTATTACAAAAAATATATTCTTCATGACTTTTTCAAATTCTCGGTGAAGGTAATAATTCATTCATGTTCTATTTGTCATAGATTTGAAATCTCAAATAAATTTTTTCAATGAAACGAATATTTGGCCTTTTTCTCCTCAGCTCTCTGCTTTGGCTGTCTTGCAGTGAAAAACCTAAGGCCTCACTTAAAGACAACTTTCTTGAGTCAACGATCGGTTATTTAGCGTCCGATAGTTTGGAAGGTCGTGGAACTGGATCTAAAGGTGAGCGACTTGCTGGTGACTTTGTAATTCATGAATTTGAAAGAATAGGGTTGACTCCAATGGGAGATAGTTCTGATTGGAGACAGAGCTTTACTTATCGCCCGCATGGATCGCTTACCAAGCATGGCATGGGTGATTCAAGCCGACTAGCCATGTCGCTCGTGCAAGAAATGGTTGGCAACAACGTCATTGGCTATCTAGATAATGGACAGGCTCACACTGTCATAATTGGTGCACACTACGATCATCTGGGTTATGGAGATGAGAACAGCTTGCATTCAGGAGAAAAAGCAATTCACAATGGAGCTGATGACAATGCAAGTGGAGTAGCTGCTTTGCTGACATTGGCCAAAAGACTCAAAGGGAAATACACATCGAACAATTACTTGTTTATGGCCTTCTCTGGCGAGGAGAAAGGTTTGTGGGGGTCGAATTATTTCTGTGAAAACCCCACGATCGATTTGGATAGCGTGACCTATATGCTCAACATGGACATGGTTGGCCGCTTGAATGATGATAGTAAATTGGCAGTTTATGGTGTTGGTACATCACCTAGTTGGATGGAGATACTTCCTGGGATTCAAGTGGACAGTATCTCTATCACCACAACCGAAAGTGGCGTAGGTCCTAGTGATCACACTTCTTTTTACATGGAAGATATCCCTGTTCTGCATTTTTTCACCGGACAACACGAAGATTATCACAAGCCTTCAGATGACGTAGACAAAATAAATTTTGAAGGATTGGGATCGGTCATTGATTATGTAGAGTCAGTTGTAGCACTATGCGATGACAAAGGAATGCTCGAATTTGTCCGTACCAAGGATGCAAAGGAAGAGACTCCTAATTTCAAGGTTACTCTCGGAGTAATGCCAGATTATATGTACAGCGACATGGGCATGAGAATCGACGGTGTGAATGCCGAAAGACCTGCTGAAAACGCCGGCTTGTTAAAAGGTGATATCGTAATTCGAATGGGCGACCACGAAGTCACCGATATGTACACCTATATGGAAGGCCTCGGAATGTTTGCCCCTGAAGAAACCACGGACGTTGTTGTCCTTAGAGATGGAGTAGAAGTTATGGTTCCTGTTACTTGGGACTAAATCTTGATCTTTCTCATTCTATAATTACCGCCAATAGAACTAGATTTGGTGACTTAAAGCAAAAAAAACATGTCAAATGTATATTATGGAGACTATCTCCAACTGAATAAACTTCTCGGAGCGCAGCAACCTGAAAGTGACCTCATCAACAAGGAAGCTCATGACGAAATGCTCTTCATTATTATCCACCAAGCCTATGAATTGTGGTTCAAGCAAATTCTGCATGAAGTGGGGTCGGTAATGACGATCATGAATAAGCCGAAGATCAATGACAATTCTCCAGAGCTCCAGTTGGTAGCACACCGACTCAATCGAACGGTCGAGGTTCTCAAGCTTTTAGTCAAGCAAATTGATATCATTGAGACCATGACTCCTTTGGATTTCTTGGATTTTAGAGACCTTTTAAGGCCTGCATCAGGTTTTCAAAGTATGCAGTTCAAAATTCTAGAGGCCAAGCTTGGACTTAAATCTGCAGAACGTTTCGGTAAAGAATATTACGTTTCTCAGCTTAGACCCGAAGACCGTCAGCAAATTCTTGATCTGGATGGTAAAGAGACCATGATTGAACTGATCAACAACTGGCTGACTCGTATGCCTTTTGCCAATGAAGCCAAGCGCTGGGGTGAAGCAACGGAAGATGGTGTACATCCATTTTGGTCTGAGTACCGTGAAGTCTATACAGCTAGCTTATCCGATGCTGAGATGACCAATATGGAGGCATTTGATCAACTTTTCTTCAAAGGCTTTGAGGATTCAGACAG